>JBCCUW010000103.1:0-10457 GCA_039196385.1 Pseudomonadota bacterium | reverse complement strand
GTAGTTCGCCACTGGGTCGTACAAATGAAAGTGACCTTCTTCATACAGTTGTAATGCTGCGATCGCGGTAACCAGCTTGGTCATTGACATGATGCGGAACAGGCTGTCCATTGCCATCGGGCGTGGGTCGTTGATGCCCATGGTGCCAATGGCGCTGCTGTGTACGGTTTGGCCGTGCCGGCTGATCAGCGTGACGATGCCACTGGCGCGGCCATCCGCAACAAATTTCTGCAGTACGTCATCCACACGCTGCAGACGTTCGCTGGAAATGCCAACTTCTTCCGGCGTACTGCTGGGTAGCGGGGTTGCCGCATCAGTGATCAGTGCTGCGGGCAACAGACTGAGTAGCGTCAGAGCCGCCCAGAGTGTCCGTGTTCTTCTGCGCGACGCAGGGTGTTGTGAATGGTGGATCATAAGATTTGCAGTTTCCTTAAGGTCGCTTGTCATTTTTCGCGGGCCAACTGTGCCACAGTTCGCACCTTGGCCGTAGATTTGTCTTTAAAATTCCCGGGCACGTTACCGGTGCCAAAAACCACCGGTGTGCGTCATCGTAGTAAAAAGAAAACAAGGAGTTTTTCTGATGAGATCTGTGCTCGTTCTGTTTGTCACACTGACCTTGGCGGCCTGTACCCAGGTCACCCTGAAGCCCAAAGGTGAACAAGTGAAAATCGGCTATGCCGGTAACGTGCAGAACTGTCTGTACCTGGGCACGGTGGAAGCCTCCACCCAGTCGAAAGTAGTGATAGAGCGTAATGCTGCCGCTGTGCAGGCTGAACTGTACATTCTGGCGCGCAATCATGCCGGTTCTATGGGCGCAACCAACCTGCTGCAACATGGTGAGCCAGAAGCCGGTGTGCAGACGTTTTCCGCCTACGACTGTCCGCAACTTTCCTGATCCGGATTTGCCCCGCGATTGCAGGCTGATCAACTGAGAATGGACTGTTGATGAAAGGGTCGACGCTGCTGCTTCTGGTGGTAGGTGCGGTTGCCGCTTATCAGTTTACGGCAGGTAACAGCACGCAGGTGCACGTCGCCGGCGACGGTGAGCTGTCTTATCCCGGCTATCAAATCAGATCGCTAGAATCGTTTGACTTGAGCGGCAGGGTGCTGTCGCGCAAGAACTACCGGATGGGTCGTGAAGCAGACCTGTCGCCGTTGGACCTGGCCATGGGTTGGGGTGAAATGGCTGACCCGGACGTGTTGGCAGATATTGAGGTCAGTCAACGCAACCGCTGGTACTTCTGGCAGGCGCAACAAATGCCGATTGCCAGGCGTGCGATCGAAACGCAATCCGCCAATATTCACATCATTGCCGCCAATGAGACGGTGGCCCGTCAGTTGCAGAACATCGCTGCGCACGATGAAGTGCGACTCCGGGGAGATCTCGTTGAGGTCCGCGCTGACGACGGCTGGCGCTGGCGCAGTTCGCTGTCGCGCACAGATACCGGCCGCGGAGCATGCGAAGTTCTGCTGTTGCACGATTTGGAATGGATATAGTTGGATTTATTGGGCTGTAGACTGCTGCTCTCGCCATTCCGCTTCCAGCAGCCGCGCGCCGCGCAGAATATTGCCCATGGCATAATTGCCTTCATGACAGGCGTATTCATATAGTTTGCTGTCGGGCTCAGAACGCCACTGATAACGACCGCTCCAGGGGGCGGTCCACACCGTATCGTCGTTTACGGTGAAATCATAAAGCAGGTGGCCATCGTTGGTCAGACTGAAACGCTCTACCACGTGCAGATTGGCATCCGCCATCGGCAGTCCGTTCACTTCAGTAAAGTGGCGGGTCTCCACGATCAGCACATCACCTTCCCAGCGGCCAACCGAATCCCCAAGCCATTTCTTATTCGCGGCGGGTGTGTGTGCGGTATTCATACGAATGATGCGGGCGTCGTGCACCATTTCCTGCAAAATCATCACATAGTCTTCGGTCTGCACGATGCGTTTGTAGTTGTTATACAGGCTGGGAATGGTGGGCACGGTCGCCGCAAAAGAGATTAGACAGCGTTCTGACGGCGCCAGCGACTCGGGTCCGTCAAACGGGCCGGGGCCCGCATGGGCCAGCCAGGAAGCTGTGCCGGTATTTTCGTGTTGGAAACTCTGGTAGCGCTGCGCCATTGATGTCGCAACGTGCGGCCTAAGTGGCGGGTAACGTCCATTCGGTGGGTCGTAAATAATGGAGGTAGGGATGTTGCCGTCCACGGTGCCCAGGCTTGTCCCGGGATCTACCCAGAACAGGTTGTATCCGCCCACACCGCCAGCGCCTGCTATGTTGTTACCATCACCTCCCACAGGTGGGGCCTCGCGATCGGGGTCGCTGTTGTTGTCCACCGCCCAGCGACTGCCCAGTTCGATTGCCCAGTTGAGCGCACCTGCGGCCCAGGGGTAAAGGTACTCTGTTTCACCCAACCACTCAGGGCGCTGGGTTGGGGTCAGCGTACCGGTGTCGTAAACCCCACTCAGATCAGGATGACCGGTACTGGTGCGTGGTATTTCTGCGGCCACGGGCAGGCCGGCAACCAGTAGCATGCCCCACAGCACCTGCAGGCGGCGGAGGTACGACATGCTCAAACCCTGCCGAATCACAAGCCGCCGTTAATGACAATGTCCTGGCCAGTCATCCAACTGGAAGCTGCGGACGCCAGATAAACCACAGCCGGGGCAATATCTTCAGGCGTTCCGACCCGGCCCAGAGGCACACCGAACTGTTTACCCATCTTGGGAATATCCTCTTCGGTCATGTTGGTGAATTCCAGAAAAACCTCAGTGGGAATGGGGCCGGGGGAAACGGAGTTCACGCGAATCCCCAGTGGCGCCATTTCCACCGCCAGGGTCTGAGTCAGATTGTTCACGCCGCTTTTTGCGACGGCATAGGGTCCGTTGTGTGGTGAAGCCCGATTTGCGGCCTGTGAAGAGATATTGATGATGGTGCCGCCGCCGTTATCCTGCATAATTTTGCCGGCGGCCTGGGCGCCGGTCCAGACTGCCTTCAGATTCAAGTTAAGCTGAAAATCCCACTGTCTTTCAGGCATTTCCAGAAACGTTCTGGGTACTCGATCGTCCGCGCCACCAGCATTGCTGACCCAGCACGTCAGAGCACCCATTTCTTTGTAGGTGGTTTGGGCCAGATTCTGTACCTGTTCGATGTCCATCATGTCTGTGGTCACTGCCAGAGCACGACGCCCCAGAGCGCGCACTTTGTCAGCCACTGCCTCAATTTCCGCCGTGCGTCTTGCGGCAACAACCACATCAGCGCCAGCTTCAGCCAGACCCAGCGCAATCCCTTCACCAATGCCTCGACCACCACCCGTAACCACGGCTACCTGACCGTCAAGCCGGAATTCATCAATTATGCTCATTCCCAGTCCCCCTCATGTTCTGCTCGATGGCTAATGCTACACCATGCGGCAACGGCAGGCGCAGGGCTTTGGTTTGAACAAGGGGTGATCTAGGCTTGATCAGGGCTTGATCAAGGTATGGTCAGCACATCGGCGGTGGTGTGACTGAGAATTTTTTCCGCAGTATTGCCTAACACAAATCCACTGATACCCTGCCTCGCGTTGGTGCCGACAATGAGCAGGTCAGCCTGTTGCGCCTCCACCAATTGCTCGATTGCAATTTCCGCCAGCCCTTCGCGGGCGTGGAGTTCGTAGTTCATGACCTGCTGTGCCTGACAGAGTTGCGTCACCTCGTTGATGACATCTGCTTCGATTTCCGCTTTCAGATGCTGATAACTGCTGACGCTGGTGACCTGGTCGAGCCAGTTAGCGACCAGGGGGAAAACGCAGACGATATGCAGTGTGGCGTGAAGTTGGGCAGCCATGGTTTTGGCGCTTTCCAGTATGCGCACGTTCAACTCGCGGTGCTCCGTGTCGAAGGTATCAACCGCCGCCACCACATTGGCCCGGGCGGCCCAGGGTCTGGCTCGGGTGAGCAGCACCGGGCAGGGACTGTGGCGCAGTAAATTCCAGTCGTCGGGTGTGTGCAACAGTCGTGGTTGATCAGCGTCGCTGATGTGCTTGATGATCAGATCCGCCTGGTTTTGGCTGGCGGTCTCCACAATCCCCTGCCAGACCACCTTGTGCCAGGTCGTATGGTCTTCGATAGGCTCAATCCAGGTATTGCAGTCGTCAATGGCGTCACGCAGATAAGGACTTTCTGCGTCGAGAATGTAACGTTGCAACTTGTCCGCATCGACGACGTGGCGGCTGCTGACCATCGCGTCGTAAACAACCCGCACTGCACTGACGTGTGGTTGTGGTCCGGTATTGGGAATCATGCGCTGCAGCTTCTCCAGTACCTCAGATGCTTCGTCACTTTGTTGAATGGCGAGCAGAACATTGTGCAGCTTAGGCATGAAATGAGTCCCGGTTAAGGTCCGTAGTACGCACCATACGGTGAATGAGGCGGTGTCACCAGCTCATAAGAGGCTTGCAGATACGTGGTGAGGTTGACCAGCTGGGTGACCGTCATTGTGTCATTGTAAACCCGCATTTTGGAGTCTCCGTCCGCATCAACAAAGGTACTGGAAGCATGGCCGGGGGCGACTCGATGGGTTGGATTGATAATTGACGTGACCAGGTTACCGTAAGATTTTATCCGCGAGGCAGGTCCACCCAGCTCGATGGCAATGTCCGGGTGGCCCTCAGCCAGCTTGTCTATGTCATCGTGAACGGAGTGGCAGTGGTGACACTCCAATGCCAGAAACGTGGCGCGTCCCTGGCTGGCATCACCAGCGGGTAACGCAAATCCGACCGATTGGCGATCACAGGAAGACAGCGTAATCAGCAGGACAAACAACATCACGATCAACAGTAATTTGGTTGCATGGCTCGACATCGCGCTTGCTCCGGGTCACTTGGTGCCTGTTTAGACTACTGGGTGGGGTACACTTTGCCATGCGTGGAACTGCGTATTAGGTAGCCCTGTTTTACGTAGAGTTCAGCTCAGTACAGACTGGCATGGATCACCAGGGCGAGGCACACCAGTCCACCCGCCAAGCCGATGGCGCCGCGGGCTGATGGCGCGACCCACCGGCGGAAGGAAAGCGGGTAGACAACCGCAGCCTGGCGTTTTTCGAGTCGCCAGAGGGAGAAGTTAACGCCGGCAAACAGCAGCAGGATGATGATGGCGGTTAACTCCGCCAGCTCTGCCAATTGTCCCACCAGGGCCAGCACCAGCACCGCGCCGGTGACCAGCACGGTGGCGGTTATTGGCGTTTGCGTGCGCGGCGCAATTGTCGCTAAAGCGGCGGGGAACTGTCCGCGCGCAGCAAGTCCATAGATAATGCGCGTGGCCATGATGATCTGAATTAATGCGCCATTGATAATGGCAAACAAACCAATGACGTTGAAGATGGCGGGGTCCAGTGAAGACACCGCGCGAAACAGATCGGTCAACGGGGCTGTTGAGGTGGCCAGGTACTCCGGGCTGGTGGCCAGCAGCGCCGCTGTCACGAGCGTCATGTAGATGCCTGTGGAAATCAGCAGCGTCAGGAGAATACCGGCGGGCATGACTTTCGCCGGATTTTTTACCTCTTCGGCAATCTCAATCATATCTTCAAAGCCGATGTAGGCATAAAAAGCCAGCACACTGCCGGTGATGATCAGCCCCCAGTCTGCGCCTTGCGTGGGCACAAACTCGGGAGTCTGGTGCAGGGCGGTTTCTAAAGTTGTCCCCTGCAGGCACAGCACGGTGATCCACAACAGGCCGCTGACCTCGATGAGCGTGACCACGCTGGCGACCCACACCGATTCAGCAATCCCCCAGCAGGCAATCAGCCCCAGCGCCAGGCAGGCTGCGCTGATGAGCAGGCCGCGCTCAATCTGTACGAACTCCTGAGCGTAACCAACAAAACCATTCAGCAGCGCGGCACTGGAGACCATGCCGGCAAGAATGGCCAGGCTACCCGCAGCCAGCGCAATATGGCGGGAGCCAAAGCCCAGTTGAATGAACAACGCCATCCCCGCGGCGCGGGGATGGCGGCCGGACAAGGTGGCAAAAGAGATGGCGGTCAGCAGCGCCAGACTGGCCGCAAGCAGAAATGACCACGGCGCCAGATAGCCCGCGCTGGCGGCAATTTCCCCGATCAGTGCGTAAATTCCCGCACCCACCGTGGTGCCCAGACCGTAGAGCGTCAGCTGGGTTAAGTTGAGGGTGCGTTTCAGGCCGGTTGTAGACACATGGATTCCACTGGGCGCAGTTCAGCAAGTGTGCATGAAACCCCACCCGCCCCGACATGGAAGCTGTGGAATCTACTTATACAACGCAGCCGTTAAGGGAAATTGCGTATTAAACTCAGCCGCTGAGTATCTAGCATGGCGGGATCCGAGCTGTACTGCAGCGGCTTTCGAACATGGCGAGATAAACTATGGCATTAATGCGCGGCCTTGTGCTGATTGGCGTCACCTTCTGCGTGAGCCTTGCGTCCAGTCGGGTTGTTGGTGCTGAAACAGGCGACGGCCTGGAAGGCATGTATCCACAGCGTTGTGCCACTTGTCATGTACAACAAGGTGTCCTGGAGCCGGGCCAGCGAGCCATCCCAGGGCTGCTTGAGATTGCCCGCACACGCTCTGCGGTGGCCATGGTCCAGGCGGTGCTGCATGGTCAGCCCGTAGCCAACGGTATGCCCAGTCACGCGGATCTCGCTAACGAAGACATCGCAGCGATCGTCAATCACCTGCGCCAGGCTGCGGGCATCACGGATAACCCGGTGGATGTGGTGGATGTGGCGCGGATCCGTAGTGAATCCCGGCCGGTGGCACCGCTGTCCGATGACCAGCAACGTCGCGCTGAACAGCTCTATGTCACCCATTGTGCGGCATGCCACGCGGTAGATCGAAGCGGCCGTTCCGGCCCTTCGTTGTACCAGTGGGCCATGCAGCAACTGGGCACCGATCAGGTGCAGACAACCCTGCATTTCGGCTCCAGCTGGGGTATGCCGGCGTGGGGTATGAACCAAGCCCTGTCCGCCGGGGATATCAATCTGCTGGCGCGTTACCTGCAAACCCAACAGCAACAGCCGTTAGGCGATTTGCCGGGGTTCGGTCTGGCCGCGGTGCGCCGCAGCTGGCAACAGATACCGTCACGTGAGGACTCGGAGGCTTCAGATGCGGGGGGTATTGCTGGAGACTTGTTTGTCGCGCTGTTGCACGACACCGGCCAGGTGATGATCTTTGCCGCCAACTCGGCAAGGGTGATGGCAGTGGTTGATGCGGTGACTGCGCCCCATCATGTCGTGCGTTCTGCAGATGGCCGCTATCTGTATGTGATGTCCCGTGGAGCGGATGTGGTTGCCGTTGACCTTTCTGTTACGCCCCCGGAGGTTACGGCCAGCGTTAAAGTGGGTTACGAGGGGCGTAGTCTGGCGGTATCACCGGGGACTGGTGGCATGAGCCCCACCGTAGCGGTGGGCAGCTACTGGCCACCTCAGGTGGTGGTGCTGGACGGACATACCCTGGAGCCGCTGGCGCTGCACAAACTATCGGCGTCCGGGCTGGATAATGCGAGTGGCGCAGATACTGCGGATGGCGCGGTAGCGACCGAAGTTACCCAGGTACTGGCGGTCCCGCCTGCAGGCAACTACCTGGCTGTGGGCAAGCACGCGGGCGACCTGATCCGCTTCAATCAACAGGGTATTCAACGTACCCGGAGCACGGGACGGGCCTTCCTGCGCGCGGGATCGTGGGATACGTCAGGCCGATACTTCCTGCTGCCGACGGATGACGGCCAGGTGGTGGTGCTGGACAACGAGGCTGACCAGGGTCTCACCATACTGGATGTGCCGCATTTGTTAGGTGGGAATCAGGGCGTGGCCTGGCAGGGTAAGCCCACGTCGCCGTTGTGGTTTGCGGCGGGCCTCGGAAGTTCCGGGATTACCCGGGTCAGTACCACGGGCCCACCCGCGGACTGGCGTGTGGAGCATCTCCCGGCGGCAGACGCGACAGGTTCGCTGACCATCACCGCCCACGACTTGTCACCCCACGTGTGGTTTGACCGCCCGCTGCACCCCTCGTCTGAGTTGAGCGGCACGATCGGGGTGATCCGTGATGCGGCTGGACCCGCACCGGAGGTGGTGGCATTGCCGGTACGCCAGTGGGCGGGATTGGCAGACAGCGGCGCGCGGGTGCTTCATCCGCAGTTTAATCGCCGTGGCGATGAGGTCTGGTTAACGGTGTGGAACCGCCAGGATGAAACATCAGCCATTGTGGTTGTGGATGCCGATAGTCTGCAATTGCAGCAGGTGATCACGGACCCGCGCCTGGTGACCCCCATTCGTACATACCATCTGCCGGAATGAGCCATGCAGTGTATGAAGTGGTGCATTGACCACATTGGCGGCCACTACAGCGGCGCCGCCTGACATGCAATTAGATCTCTGGAAACCCCTGGCCGGGTTGATGCTGTTTCTGCTGGCCATGTCCTTGATTGAAGAGTCAGTCCGGGCGCTGGCCGGTAATCGTGTGAAACAGGTCATTGGCGAGCACACCAGATCGCGGCTGGGGGGCATACTGTCGGGCACGCTGGCAACGGCCTTGCTGCAATCCAGTTCACTGGTAGGCCTGCTGGTGCTGGCTTTTGTTGGCGCCCGGGTGATGCCGTTGAAAAATGCGCTGCTGATTATTTTCGGCGCTAACCTGGGCACCACGGCAACCGGCTGGATTGTTGCCACCATTGGCTTCAAGCTGGACCTGGAGGCTGCCAGCCTGCCACTTATGGGTATTGGTGGGTTGCTTTGGATCACCTGCGGTACGCAGCGCGCGGCGTGGTTCGGGCGGCTGGGCCTGGGCATAGGTCTGCTGCTGATGGCGCTGGAGTTTATGAAGTCTGCGTTGGGTGGTGGCGGGTCGGTGATTGACCCGCAGTATCTGGCCCGTTTCAACGTGGCCGAATTTCTGCTGTTCGGCGTCGTGTTCTCTGCTGTGGTGCAGTCCAGTTCTGCGGTGATGGTGGTCACCCTCAGCGCCCTGAGCAGCGGCATCATTGAATTGCCCTCAGCCGCAGCGTTGATGATCGGCGCTGATCTGGGTACGACGACCACAATTATCCTGGGCGCCATCCGCGGCAGTGCCAACAAGAAACGGGTTGCGCTGGGGCATGTCCTGTTTAATGTGGGCACAGATTTGCTCGCGTTTGCGCTGCTGGTGCCGCTTGTCGCCATCGTCAGCGTGATGGCAGATCCGCTGATGTCACTGGTCTTGTTTCATACGTTATTTAATCTGCTTGGCGTGTGCCTGTTCACCCCCTTTGTCAGTCCGTTTGCCCGTTTGCTCGAAGCCGTGTTTGTTGATAGCAGGCACCGGGAGACTTATCTGGACCCTGCCGCCCAGCTTCTGCCGGAAACTGCGGTTTCCGCGCTGGTCAGCGAAGTATCTGCCCTGGCTGATGCCATTATCAGCCAGAATGCGTCTCTATATGGCCGGGAAGCGGACGGATCATTAACAAGCGACTTTGAAATGGACTACGTGGTGAACAAACAGAACGAGGGGCAGATCCTGGCATATACCCTTGACCTGGAACTACAGAATTATCCACCGGACTTAAGACGCGAGGTTGAACAGATCCTGCAGATTGGCAGAAACCTGCTGCTGTCGGCAAAACTGTGCAAGGATAGCCTTGCCAATCTGGCGGAACTGGCGGAGGTCCATCGTGGGCTGTGGCTTGAACTGATGCGCGTGCAGCGTACGTTTTATCAACAGTTTGACGAGATCGGTGATGACTTGAGTGCGCTGCAGATACAACAGATTGAAGCGTTCGCGGAGATGACCAACCGCCACCATGATCATCTGCATCAGGCAATTTACGCCGCCATTCAGGCAGATCAACTGCCGGTGGACAACGTGTCGTCGGTGCTCAATGTCAATCGCAGTCTCTACAACTCCAACGTGGCACTGCTGACGGCGGTCGCCGCGTTCAGCCGTTTGCCTCAGGGGCCACGTGATGTCCGTTGATAGCTTACTTGCCGCGCTGCGGGTGTCGCCGCCGATGAAGCCTCTGCAGGCGTGGCCCTGCGCCTGGCAAGCACCTGCCGTAAAGGACGCCTCTGCGTGGGCCAGGGCGCAACTCGCGGCGCTTGGACCTGCCATCATGGAGGCGCAGCTAAGGTTATATGCGCACCAGCGGCAGAGTGTCCTGGTGGTGCTTCAGGGTATGGATACGTCTGGTAAAGATGGCTTGATTCGCCGGGTTTTCACCCATGTTAATCCCGTTGGCTTGCGCGTCCAGTCGTTCCGGGCGCCCAACGCTGCGGAACAGCGCCACCATTTCCTGTGGCGTGCTTGCCGGGGACTGCCCGAACCGGGATGCATCTCCGTGTATAACCGTTCGTATTACGAAGAAGTCATGTACCTGCGGGTCCATCCGGAACAACGGCCGCAAGTGATTGAAGACAAAGACATTGTTGGTACCCGATTACTCCAGATTAACCGCTTTGAAGCGGACCTCGAGCGACGCGG
>JBCCUW010000102.1:0-10498 GCA_039196385.1 Pseudomonadota bacterium | reverse complement strand
ATGATATGAGTTAGCCATACCCCGACTCAGATCAGCCAAGAGGTTGTTTCAGGGTTCAACAATCTGTGAGTTAGCCATGTCCTGACTTAGATCAGCCAAGGAGGTTGTTTCAGGGTTCAATCTGTGAGTTAGCCATGCCCTATTTTCTCAAACAGCAGGGAGCCCCGGCTGTCGTAAAAGTACTTTGGCGAGATATGTTTAGGGGTGCTGTTCAGCCCGGCCAGCACTTCAGCCTGCATATCACTCTGCGCCGGCTTGTAGTCGTAAAAATTATAGTCTCCAAGACCTTGTGCTTCAGACATCGCGCGCGAGCCTTATTCCGGTAAATTGCCACCGGTCCGGTGGATAAAAGAAATTGCGGTAGGAGGGCCGAGCATGGGTTTGCGGTGTGGCGCAGGATGCACCGCGCAAAACCAGCTGGCTGCTCATGAACTTACCGTTATATTCACCCAAGGTACCGGGCAGCGGCTTATATCCCGGGTACGGCGAATAGCTGCTGGCTGTCCATTGCCAAACGTCCCCGTACAATTGACAGAGTTCATTTGTTGGCGCACGGGAAGCTGGCCCCGGGTGGAAAAGACCCGCTTCCACAAAACGGCCACACACTGGCTGTTGTCTGGCCATCACTTCCCACTCGAATTCCGTAGGCAGGCGCTGTCCAGTCCAGGCAGCGTATGCCCAGGCTTCGTGGGCGCTGACATGCACGACCGGGAGATCAGGGCGCAGCGGGTGCAGCCCGTCCAACCGATATTCGAACCACTCGCCGTTAATCTCGCGCCAGTAAAGTGGTGCACGCCAATTCCGTTCGCCCCGCGCTGCCCAGCCTTCCGACAGCCACAAGTCTGCTCGTTGATAGCCATCATCCAGGATGAATTCTAAATATTCACCATTGCACACCGGGCGATCAGCCAATGCAAACGGCTGCACCAGCACCTGGTGCTGCGGCCTTTCATTATCAAAACAGAAATCCCCTGATGACGGATCGATGCCCGCGTCAACAACACCCCCGGCATGCTCAACATAGTGCGCGGCAGAGTAAGAGGTGGTGGCCTCCGGCAACACGCCTGCTGCGTACACTGGATACAGTGGATTATGCCCAAAATTGTATTTGAGGTCGGTCAGTAGCAACTCCTGGTGCTGTTGCTCATGGTGAATGCCCAACGTAACACGCGCCAGGACCTCCTGGTCTGACTGATTACGCACCGCACCGTTGCTCTGTTGCACCGCTGCCAGGTCCGGCGCCTGCAGTAAAGTCAGCAGCTGCGCTTCAACGTACTCCCGATACGCTATGACTTCCGCCACAGTAGGACGCGACAGGAAACCTCTTTCGGGACGGGGAAATGGCGTACCCACGCCGTTGTAGTAGGAATTGAACAAGTGCTCAAACTGAGGATGGAAAGCCTGGTAGCCAGGCACAAAAGGCTTGAGCAAGAACGTCTCAAAAAACCAGGTGGTGTGGGCAAGGTGCCATTTTGGCGGGCTGGCGTCCGCCATGGGCTGCACGCCGAAGTCTTCCGTCTCCAGCGGTTCACATAGCTTTAACGATTGCCTGCGAGTGGCCAGGAATCTCTGTTCTACATCCGCTGCTTGAATCGAAATTAGAATCGCGCCGCCAAACTTCGAAATGCTAGGTTAATTGTCTCAGCCGTGTGCGGCAACTTTATGAAGCCGTGATAGTGCCCTTTGGGATTCACGATAACGATGTTGCCGGTATGATCCATGGTGTAACCACCTTCTGCAGGCACCTTGGCGAAAGCCACGTTAAGCTGCTGAGCCAGCTCCGCCGTACGCGCTCGATCCCCCGCCACACCCAGAAACCGAGGGGAAAAAGCAGTCGCATATTGGCCCAGTAGGTCAGGTGTATCCCGCTCCGGGTCTACGGTAACCAGGACCCCTTGAAACTGCTCAGCAAAAGGGCTCTGTGTATTGCGCAGCTGCGCGTCCACCTGACCCAGCACCGACATGCTGGTGGGACAGATGTCCGGGCAATTGGTGAATCCAAAATACAGGAAGGTCCACTTATCCTGCAGATCCACATTGCTGTAGGCCGCCCCAGTGTGATCCGCTAATTCAAACGGCGCGATATCCCGCGGCTTGGGTAGCAGGAAAACGCCTCGCTCGCGCATCTGCTCTTCGGACAGCTGGGGCGTCTGCACCGTCCGGTAAACAAACAGGCCAACCACCAGGCTGATAAATACGCAGCAAAGTAGAACAGTACGGCCGATGGAACTCATATCAGGTTTGCCGCCAACTCAAACGTATATACGGGTGCAGGTACGGTCTGAGTCGTCACCAGGTAATGATCCAATAGCAGGAAAACAAACAGCACCGCTAAATAGACAATGGAATAACGAAAAGTCTCCATCGGCGCTCGAGCATTGGTATTGCGTACCAGCACAATCGCCCAGTAGAGAAAACCGGCACCCAGGGCCAGGGCCCCCGCGAGATAAATGAGTCCCGACATGCCAATCAGAAAGGGCAGGACAGACGCCAGGACAAGAATAATGGTGTACAGCAGAATGTGCAGCCGGGTAAAAACATCCCCGTGGGTCACGGGTAACATGGGCACACCAACTTCAGCATATTCCTCTTTGCGATCCAGAGCCAACGCCCAGAAGTGTGGAGGTGTCCAAGCAAATATGATGAGCACGAGCAGCAGACCACCCGCATCCACGCTATTGGTCACCGCCGTCCAGCCGAACAGCGGCGGAGCCGCGCCAAACAAGCCGCCGATAACAATATTCTGGGGCGTGGCGCGTTTCAGGAAAAAGGTATAGATAAGCCCGTAACCCACCCACGAAGCCAGATTGAGCCAAGCTGTCAGCGGATTGACACCAAACCAGAGGATCAACATACCTACCACGCCCGTGGCGGCTGAGAACACGATAGCCTGTTGTTGGGTCACTCGGCCGGACGCCATCGGTCGGGCCTGAGTCCGCGCCATGCGCGCATCAATATGCGCGTCCGCGAGATGATTGACGACCGCCGCTGAGCCCGCGACCAGACCAATACCCAGCAGGCCCAGGACCAGCGTAGATACCGGCACCATCCCAGGCGTCGCCAGGAACATACCCACCGCTGCGCACAACAGCATCAGCAGAACCACGCGTGGCTTGCACATCTCCAGGTAGTCACGCCAGTCGGCGCGGTCGCTTACAATTTCGCTCATGTCTGTATTTACCTCTACGCTGAGCAGGCAAGGCGAGGCTTAAGCACCTTGCAAAAAGGACGCAAATTTTACTGGATCAGGGGCTAACAGCAAGCGCTGGAGCCAACTTGCCAGACGCTTATCGACGTCAGCCGATCTGCGAAACTTTCAGTAGTTTTTTAAGATCTTCCTGGACCAGTTTTGGATTGGTATTCGGGGCATAGTGAAACACCAGATTACCCAGAGGATCCGCAATATAGATGCCGTTTTCCAGACTTCGCCCACTGCTCAGCCTGACGTGGGCCAACGCAGGAAACTGCTCAGCTAGTTTCTGCCAGGCCCGCTCACTGCCGGTGAACCCGCGACGCACACGCTCTGCCTCTTTGTTCAGCAGTACATGCAAAGCGCGCAGATCTTTAATGCTTTGCTGGCACCCGGCATCACAATCATCCGTAACAACCCACAACCACCAATGTCCCTCAACGTCCTGGGCAAACTTACCTTCAACTTGCCAGCCCAATTCAGCCAGTGTTGTTTGCGGGGTGACAAAAACACCGTTGTTGGTCGTGCCCCAACCACCTTCTGTCTTAGCAAAATAGAACAGCAGATACGACCCACCCAAGGATACAAATGCCACCATCATGATGACGATCAATTGGATCTGGCTTTTCGTCATTAATTTGTACTCCATCAATCCGCGCTGGCGCGCGCGGCCGTCAAACCGAAAATGAGGTAACCGATCAACAGCACCACTGCCAGACCGAACCAGGTTGCCGCGTATCCCAGGTGTTTTTCGTCACCCAACACCGCGGCAAACGGCGCCGCCCGCAGCACGCCTGCCTGGCCGGGTTCCAGGCGGATTTCCAAAGCCACTGCCTGCACCTGAGCTGCCATGCGGTTGATGTTCAGCTGCTGGATGCGCCGGGGCCAATCGTCTGACCACGGATCACCGTCCCAGACCGGCAACAAACCAGTATAAGGCCAAATGGCGCCAACCAACGTCAGTGCCCCTTCCGGAACGCTGACAAGCGGCATCTCGGTCCTCAGCCCCGGTGCGGCCAGATAACCACGATTCAGCAGATAGCGTTGGCCGCTATCGCTATCAAAAGCTTGTATAACCCAATATCCGGGCTGGCCATCTTCAATTTGATTATCGAGCAGAAAGGTCTGTTCGGTAAACTGGCCGCGCATGCGCACCCGAGTAAAGGGTGACAAACCCTGCGCCTGACTGACACTGACCAGGTCTATCGGAAGTGCTGTCAGCGAGTCCAGATATTGAGTCTCCAGCGCATTCTTTTCCGCCGCCCGACTCATCTGCCACAAGCCAAGACTCAACAGCAAGGGCAGAAAAAAGACAAAAAACAGCGTCATTTTCCAGCCAGGATTAAAATACCGGGCTATTTGCAATTTAGTACCCCGAGCATGCCCAACTCCGCCGGAGTTTAGTTTACAGTGGCTGCTCTGTGTTTAAGGCCACTGAAGTTGTTAAAAGTAGTCATTGTTATTCTGCTCATCGCCGTAGTGATCAGCCTCATGAGCGGTCTGGTATTTCTCTTTAAGGATACCGACCGCACCGACTCCAAACGGACTCTGTACGCCCTGGGTACCCGCGTCACGCTGGCGGCAGCGCTGCTATTGACCATCTTTTATGGTTTATATACGGGACAACTGAGGATGGGAACCAATGCACCCTGGCATACAGAAAACCGGCACGAAACCGGATTTCAGCGGCAGGGTGCTGTCCAGGCCCCGGCTAAAGAAGCGCCGGAGCCCACACCCCAATAAGAGGCAAAATAAGAGCCGCAACCGACACCCAAACAGGGTTACAGCACGTAGACGAATATAAACAATCCCACCCAGACAACGTCTACAAAGTGCCAGTACCAACTGGCCGCCTCAAATCCAAAACAGTCTTTAGGCGAGAAATGGCCACGGAGCGCACGCAGGAACTGCACCAGCAGTATTACCGTGCCCAAGGTGACGTGAAAGCCGTGGAACCCCGTCAGAATGAAGAACGTGGAGCCATAGATTCCGCTATCCATGGTCAGGCCCAGGTCATTGTAGGCGTGGACATATTCCCAGGCCTGCAGAATCAGGAAGATAATGCCCAGCAGCACTGTGATACCCAGCCAGGATTTCAGTTTGGCGCGATTTTCTTCTTTGATCGCCGTATGCGCAAAGTGCACGGTAACACTGGAGCTGAGCAGTATGACGGTATTCCAGAAGGGCAGGTAGCCCAGCCAGTTGGTCACCCCCGGTGATTCCATACTCTGGCCGGGATTGGTAAACAACGAAGAATCCGGATTGTTGACGACCGGCCACGTGGCCTCAAAATCCGGCCACAGGTAGTCGCCGGTCATGGCCTTGTCACCCTCACCACCCAGCCAGCTGACAGCAAGCACGCGGGCATAAAAGAGCGCACCAAAAAAGGCCGCAAAAAACATGACCTCAGAAAAAATAAACCAGCCCATGCCCCAGACATAGCTGCGCTTCAGCGCATCGTTGGCCAGGCCCTGCTCATTTTCAGCAACCACTTTGGCAAACCAGAAATACAGGACAACCGCGACAATACCAAAACCGACAATGGTCTGTGTCCAGTTACCAGGGTCCCCCGCCTTGGTGGTATTCAACCAGGTCGCAAAGCCAGTGAGCATCAGCATCACACCTGCGGCTAAAACAACGGGATACCAACCGCTGTGCGGGACGTAATATATGCTCTTATCTTCTGCGGCGTTGGCCATATTCCTACTCCAAATTACCTGAATCGCTTACCGTGGTGTTATTCGCCGCCGGTAACCGCTAAATGCGCCATGCTTTCTGTGACATCAAACAGGGCATAGCTCAAATTAATCGACTGCACATTCTTTGGCAGTTCGCGCCCGACAATAAAACGCATGGGCATGGCCATTTCCTCGCCGGGCTGCAAGACCTGCTGGTTAAAGCAGAAACACTCGGTTTTGTGGAAAAACGCTGCCGCTTTAACCGGCACAAGCGAAGGTATCGCTTGGCCGACCATGACTTTGTCGGTGGTGTTCTTCACGTAGAAGTTAACCTCACGCAATTCACCTGGGTGTACGCGCACAGCACCTTTTTCCGGCCAGAACTGCCAGGTCATACCCTGGTTGGTGTTGGTGATGAAGTTCACCTTAACCAGGCGGGTTTTGTCTGCAGAGGTTGTCGCCGGATCAAAAGTATAAGGGCCGCCAGTTTTACCATTCAGTCCAGTAATTTCACAGAACAGGTCGTACAGCGGAACCAGAGCGACAACAAAGGCGCACATGCCCAGCACAATCAGCACCGCCTGACGCAGGGTCTTTTTAACCCCTGCGCGCTGTGCTGATGTCATGCCGTTGGTCGGTTGTTCACTCATGGCTTATGAATGCGCTTCTTCTTCGCTGAACTTAGGCGGATGCGTAAAGCTGTGGTATGGCGCCGGCGAGGGCAGTGTCCATTCCAGACCCCGGGCACCTTCCCAAGGCCGCGCCGTAGCCGCCTTACCACTGCGGATGCCGTGAATGATCACGTACAGGAAAAAGACCTGAGAGAAGCCGAAGATAAACGCGCCGATACTCGACAACATGTTGAAATCAGCAAACTGCAGGGCGTAGTCAGGTATCCGCCGTGGCATACCGGCCAGACCGGAGAAGTGCTGCGGGAAGAAAGTGATATTCACCCCAATAAAGGACAGCCAGAAGTGCAATTTACCGAGGGTTTCGTCGTACATACGACCTGTCCATTTGGGGAACCAGAAATAAACCGCAGCGATAATGGAGAACAATGCCCCCGGCACCAGCACGTAGTGGAAGTGAGCGACCACAAAGTAGGTGTCATGATACTGGTAGTCCGCCGGCGTAATGGCGAGCATCAAGCCCGAGAACCCACCAATGGTGAACAACACCACAAAGGCAATGGCAAACAGCATTGGGGTTTCGAACGTCATGGAGCCTTTCCACATGGTCGCCACCCAGTTAAATACCTTCACCCCGGTCGGCACGGCGATGAGCATGGTGCTGTACATGAAGAATAACTGCCCCGCCAGCGGCATGCCCACGGTAAACATGTGGTGGGCCCAGACAATGAAGGACAGAAAGGCAATAGACGCCACTGCGTAAACCATGGAGTCGTAGCCAAACAACGATTTCCGCGCAAAAGCCGGAATGATGTGCGACACGATTCCGAACGCGGGCAGTATCATGATGTACACCTCTGGGTGTCCGAAGAACCAGAAGATATGCTGGAACATCACTGGATCACCACCACCGGCCGCATTAAAGAAGCTGGTGTCGAAATGGATATCGAACAGCATCATGGTGACCGCACCTGCCAGTACCGGCATGACTGCCAGCAACAGATAAGCGGTAATCAACCAGGTCCAGATGAACAGCGGCATCTTCATCAGCGTCATACCCGGTGCGCGCATATTAAGAATGGTCGCAATGATGTTGATGGAGCCCATGATGGAGGAGGCACCCATCATGTGTACGGCAAATATAAAGAACGTCACCGAGTCAGGCGCGTAGGTTGTCGACAGCGGTGCATAGAAGGTCCAGCCGAAATTCGGACCACCACCTTCCATGAACAGGGTGGAGATCATAATGCCGAAGGCAAAAGGTAGTATCCAGAAAGACAGGTTGTTCATCCGCGGCAGGGCCATATCGGGCGCCCCTACCTGCATCGGAACCAACCAGTTAGCCAACCCGACAAAGGCTGGCATGATGGCACCAAATACCATGATCAAGCCATGGTTGGTGGTCATCTGATTGAAAAATTCAGGATTCACAAACTGCAGGCCGGGCTCAAACAGTTCTGTGCGGATAATCAACGCCATGACCCCACCAATGAGAAACATGGAGAAACTGAACCACAGGTACAGGGTACCGATGTCTTTGTGGTTAGTGGTAAACAACCACCGGGCTAGTCCTTTGTCCGGACCATGGTCGTGATCGTCGTGGTGATCGGCATGTATAACTTCGCTCATGATGTATCCCTATTCCTGGCCAGCTTCTTGAATGGCAATGACGTCACGCGGCTGGGTGATATCATCCGATTTGTTACCCCAGGAATGGCGCTCATAATGCACCACTGCAGCCACCTGGGCAGCATCCAGCTGTTTGCCGAACGCCTGCATGGCTGATCCCGGAACACCGTCCAGTACCAGCGAAATATGTTCGTCACGCGGACCTGACACCACCGGGGTGCCAATCAGCGATGGGAATACCGGCGGTACACCCTGACCATTCACCTGATGGCAGGATGCGCAGAAGGTGTTGTAGACCTGTTCACCTTCCGCCATTAATTCTTCTTCAGTAAAGGTTTTCGAGAGGTTCGCCATGCGCTCTGTTTCACGCACGACCTCTTCTGCGTACCAGGCATCAAACGCTTCTTCCTCCATGACCTCAACCACAACGGGCATAAAGCCATGGTCTTTACCGCACAATTCCGTACATTGGCCGCGGTATACGCCGGGCTTCTCAACAATCGTCCACAGCTCATTAATCATGCCCGGCACGGCATCTCGTTTAATGCCGAAATCGGGCACCCACCAGGCGTGGATGACGTCCTCTGCGGTAATCAGAAAACGCACTTTACGGTTGGCCGGGATGCGCAGGGGTTTGTCGACATCAAGCAGGTAGAATTCACCTTTGTTGGAACGGTTGTAAATTTCGTCCTGTGGCGTGGCCAGGTTGGAAAAGAAACCGAAAGTGCGGTTGTAGTCGTCATCCAGGTACTTGTACTGCCATTTCCATTGATAGCCACGCACCTCAACGGTCATATCTTCACCACCCGTATCGTACATAGCGATTAGTACCTGGGTGGCTGGCACAGCCATGGCGATGAGGATCAGGGTGGGCACGATGGTCCAAGCAATTTCGAGGCGGGTGCTTTCGTGAAACGAAGCCGCTTCAGCGCCGATAGAGCGGCGATGTTGAACGATGGACCAGAACATCACGCCAAAAACGCCAGCACCAATGATGCAACAGACGGTAAAGATGGTCATATGCAGGTCGTAAACCTGGCGGCTGATGTCCGTCACGCCGACGGGCATATTGAGTTCATCAGCCCAGACCATGCCGGTAACCAACAGACTCGCAAGCGCCCCTGTATACTTAATTTTTTGCTTCATCACGCACATCCACCTTATATCACCGGGTTACCGCACTAATCCCGGATTTTGAAAAAACAGCTACAGCGGCAAAGCCTTCGGCAATTCTGCTTGGAGTATCTGCTCCTTATCGCCCGACCATAGAACTCGGTAAAGAAGAGCAACGCAAACACAGCGCCGGAAAAAGAGGGAACTCGATAGCTGATGCTTATGCACTCAAGCCGACTCAAGCATACGACGCACGCCAGACTTCATTGTCACACGTGCATCAGTCGCCCTACATTCATTCTAGCAATCAAACTACTGATGCCTAATGACACATGATTGCCAATGCTTAATGACTTCTCCTTTGGACTTACGAATACAGTCGCAGTCCGAGGCGGCGCAATTATATCAAGGGCATGATGAACAGCAACACGAAGTTACACATAACCTGATCTGCATCAAGTGTATTTGGCCTTACAAAGCGCGAATCGGCCTTATTCAGCAGTGTCCGGCTCATTGGCATTCTTGCCCGCTTGACCCGCGGATACAATCTTCACCGCAGTCGGCTCGACAACCTGTGGCTGCAATCTGCCACCTTCCACCCGGCCGCGAGGCACGGCGGCCGCAGACTGAATTGAAGGGTCACTGACACTCAGTTCTTCTGTGAAACCACAAGCCACGCAAACCCGCTGCGGGAGACGCTCACCGCTTTCATCCACCTCAACCACCAGCCGATCAAGGGCACGACAATTGGGACAGACCGCACCGGCTATAAATCTGCGCATAGGTTTACCAAATGTCCAAAGGGTTATCGGGGTTAACTCTGCTGCACGTCGCTAGCTGCGCGCCACGCGCTCGCGCAGGTGCCTATATACCGGTTCGCTGTCCACGTGTGCACCACGCCAGATCTCAAAGGCCACAGCCGCCTGCTCCACCAGCATACCCAGCCCGTCCACGCTGGTATTGGCGCCATGCCGCTCTGCCCATTGCTGAAACAGGGCTTTGTCGCCATAACTCATATCATAGCAAAAGGCATCGCCGGGCCAACGATCAGCAAGTGGTATGCCGGCAGCAGACAAACCGACCGAAGTGGCATTGATCAGCACATCCACCCCATCTGCTGGGCATTGGTCTTGCCGACCTGGAGTCACGCACCGATCGGGTGGATGTGCTGATCAATGCCACTTCGGTCGGGTTGTCTGCTGCCGGCATACCACTTGCTGATCGTTGGCCCGGCGATGCCTTTTGCTATGATATGAGTT
>JBCCUW010000101.1:0-10526 GCA_039196385.1 Pseudomonadota bacterium | reverse complement strand
GCTGCATGTGTGGATATCCATATCCTGCATGCGTTTGGCCGTTACCGAACCGACCCCGAACAATTTCTGTACCGGCAGCGCAGCCACAAATTCCGCCACCTGGTGCGGGGCGATGGTGAACTGACCATCCGGCTTGTTCCAATCCGAAGCTATTTTGGCCAGAAATTTGTTTGGTGCAATGCCCGCCGAAATGGTTATGCCGATCTCCTCTCTGACCCGGCGTCTGATTTCGGTTGCAAGCCGCGTTGCGCTGCCCGCGGCAAATGGGTTGTCGGTAACGTCAAGATACGCTTCGTCCAGGGATAAAGGCTCAATTACGTCGGTAAATTCCCGAAATATGCGATGTATTCTTGCTGATTCTGCTTTGTACTTCTGCATATCGCTCGGCACGACGACCAGATTCGGACAAATTCTAACGGCCTGGCTCATAGGCATAGCAGAGTGCACGCCGGATTCGCGTGCTTTGTAGTTGCAGGTTGCGACGACACCGCGCTGTTCCGGCTTACCGCCAACAGCTACGGGCTGGTGCCGTAAAGCCGGGTTGTCGCGCACCTCTACGGAAGCGTAAAAACTGTCGCAGTCGGCGTGGATAATCTTTCGCATCCGCCTAATATAGCAGGCGGAACGTGCAAATTTGTTGTGGCAAAAGCTCCCATTTGGTTGTTTGATTGGTTTAGAATTGGAGCCAGTGGGGCACCAACAAATAATCACTACGGCGATGATTCTAAACCGAATGGTTTGCAGGAGATAAAGCTCTTGCAGACAAAGTGAGCCAGCGCACAAAGTGCTTGTCCCCTTTCTGAATAGATCGAGAGATGGAAAGACCGAGACATCGAGACGATTTCACGGTTTGTTCACAAGTATCCATTTAAGGTACGGCGCTTTGCGCAGAATACAACGAAAGAGATAAGGGGTAGAAAGTGGGGCCACTTTCAGGATTTAAGATTATCGAGCTGGCTGGCATCGGACCAGGTCCATTCTGCGGCATGATGTTATCGGATATGGGGGCTGAGGTGATCCGTGTGGAGCGATTAAGCAATGCCAGCGAAGCACCAAAAGATGTGCTCGCCCGCAATCGCCGGTCGGTAGCCCTCGACCTCAAGTCAGCAGCCGGTGTGGAAGCAGTGCTTAAGTTGGTTGAATCGGCAGATGCGTTGTTCGAGGGTTTTCGCCCAGGTGTTACCGAACGCCTTGGTTTAGGGCCGGATGACTGTCTGGCCAGAAATCCGAAACTGGTTTACGGGCGCATGACCGGGTGGGGTCAGGATGGTCCGATGGCGCAAGCCGCCGGGCACGATATCAATTACATTGGGCTGGCAGGGGCTTTGCATGCCATAGGCCGTGCCGGCGAACGCCCCGTGCCTCCGCTCAATCTTGTCGGGGACTTTGGTGGCGGCGGCATGTTGTTAGCCTTTGGCCTGGTGTGCGGGTTGCTGGAAACCCAGAAATCCGGTCAGGGCCAGGTAATAGATGCAGCAATGGTAGATGGTTCTGCAGCTTTAATGGCAATGTTTTTCTCGTTTGCGGCTGGTGGTGGTTTTAAGGATCAACGCGGAACCAATTTGTTGGATGGCGGTGCGCACTTTTACGACACTTACGAAACCAAAGACGCCAAACACATCTGTATTGGTTCTATCGAGCCTCAGTTTTATGCTCAGTTAATCGAAAAAGCGGGTCTTGATGCGGCCAAATACGCACCGCAGATGGATGCGGCGCAATGGCCAGCGCTGAAAGCTGATCTGCAGCAGGTATTTCTGAGCAAAACCCAGCAGGACTGGTGCGACATTATGGAAGGCACTGATGTGTGTTTTGCGCCGGTATTGAGTATTTTTGAGGCGCCGCAACATCCACATAATGTGGCGCGCAATAGTTTTCTTGAGGTTGATGGGGTGATGCAGCAGGCGCCCGCCCCGCGGTTCTCGCGAACCCAACCCGCAGTTTCCCACGGTGCTAGAATTCCAGGAGAGGATACCTTCTCGGTTCTAAAGGATTATGGTTTTAGCTCTGATGAGATAGATACGTTGGCAGCCAACGGCGTTATTGCCGCTGGTGGAAGCTAATGTATTCCCGCTTGGTAACAAGCCTTCATGATAGAACGATAATAACTAATCAAAAGCTAGATATAGAACTAGAGGATTTCATATGAGTGTTGAACTGTTAGATAACCCGCGTTTTCACGGCTTTCGTGTAAGACGCCAGATTGAGGGGAAGACCTATCAAGAGTACTTCTCCTTGAAAGAGAACGGCAAGCGCTTGCGCGGTGCCAAGCGTGCGGCGGTAAAAGCGGTTGCTGAAGCGCGTGACACGGAACTGGCCGCTATCCAGAAGAAGAGCAAAGACCGTGCAGACAAAGAAATTCATCTTGACGAAACCGGCCAGGTGAAGGGTATCCTGTGCAGACTGAAGCGCGAGAAAAGCGGCACGATGACCCCCGTTTTCCAGGTCGGCATCATGTCACGGGTCACCAACAAGATTGTGAATACAACTGTATCCATCAACAAACACGGAATACCCGGTGCTTGGGAACGCGCTGTGAACTTCTACAGTGAACACAAAAACATCAGCAAGCGCACTAAGATCTACAAAGACCTTATTGCCCGCTGTCCCAAGAAGGCGCAGGTTAACAAGTTCCTCAAAGCGTCCCAGTAAGACGCAATGAGTTACGCTGATGAATACCAGCGCGCGCTGACAGACCCGGAGGGTTTTTGGTCAGAACAGGCGGCGCTAGTACCCTGGTTTGAAGCACCTCAACAGGTGCTCGACCAGGATCCGAATGGCGCCTGGCGCTGGTTTCGCGGCGGTAAGCTCAACACTTGTTATGTAGCGCTCGATCAGCATGTGCAGCAGGGTCGCGGTGAACAGACCGCACTGATCTACGACTCACCCGCAACCGGCACGGTGCGGCATATCTCGTACCAGGAATTGCTCGACTGGACGGCACGGGTTGCCGGAGGTCTCGCTGAGCTTGGTGTGGGCAAAGGTGATCGAGTGGTCATCTATATGCCGATGATCCCGGAAACGGTGGTTGCCATGTTGGCCTGTGCCCGCCTGGGTGCCGTGCATTCTGTGGTCTTTGGCGGCTTTGCCGCGCCAGAACTTGCTGCTCGCATCGATGACGCTACGCCTGCGGTGATCCTGTCCGCATCATGTGGGATCGAGTTTGATCGGGTCATTCCCTATAAACCACTGCTGGATGAGGCGATTAACCTCGCCGGGCACAAACCTCGCTATACGGTGATTGTGCAGCGCCCCCAGGTTGAGGCGGAACTGCAGAGCGGGCGGGATTTAGCCTGGCACGGTTGGGATACGGCCAGTGCACCGGTAGATTGTGTTCCTGTGGATGCTACGGATCCGCTGTATATTCTGTATACGTCGGGCACAACCGGAAAACCCAAGGGTGTGGTGCGCGACCATGGTGGTCACGCCGTGGCCCTGAACTACAGCATGCAAGCGATCTACGGTGTGGATGCCGGTGATGTGTACTGGGCGGCGTCTGATGTGGGCTGGGTAGTTGGCCACTCTTACATTGTGTATGGGCCGCTGTTCAAAGGCTGCACCAGTGTGCTGTATGAAGGTAAACCCGTGCGCACACCCGATGCCGGTGCGTTCTGGCGGGTGATTGCTGAGCACAAGGTGAAGAGCTTCTTTGTTGCGCCAACAGCATATCGAGCGGTTAAAAAAGAAGACCCGGATTGTCTGTTGCAGGCGCAATATGACATCAGCAGTTTGCAGTACCAGTTTGTCGCTGGTGAACGGCTGGATCCACCCACTTATCATTGGTTACAGGAACACCTGCCTGGGATACCCATTATTGATCATTGGTGGCAAACCGAAACCGGCTGGTCAATCTGCGCCAACATGGCCGGAGTGGAACTGCTCGAAACCAGAGCGGGTTCCCCAACGTTGCCGGTGCCCGGATACGACCTGCGCATTCTCTCTGAAGCGGGAGAAGAACTGGGCCCGGATGAAGAGGGTGCCATTGTCATCAAAGAGCCCTTACCACCGGGGTCGTTTCCTACCGTGTGGGGTGATCATGACCGCTTTGAAGAGAGTTATTTTGCTCAGTATCCTGGGTTCTATCTCACTGGTGATGGCGGCTATCGGGACGCAGACGGATATATGTACGTGATGGGCCGGATCGACGACGTGATTAACGTGGCGGGTCATCGTCTGTCCACCGGGCAGATTGAAGAGGTGGTTGCTGATCATCCGGCGGTGGCGGAATGTGCGGTGATCGGTATCGCGGACGCGGACAAAGGGCAGGTGCCTATGGGCTTGATGCTGCTGAAAGATGGCATCAATATCGACGCGGCGACCTTGCAGGCAGAGCTGGTACAGATGGTGCGCGACGGTGTTGGCGCCATTGCCAATTTCAAACGCGCCGTGGTGGTCAAACGGCTGCCCAAAACCCGCTCGGGTAAAATTCTGCGGCAGGTGATGCGCAAAATGGTCGATGGTGAGTCCTATATTGTGCCGTCAACAATCGATGACCCGGCCATTATTGATGAGATTCAGATCACGCTGACTGAAAATGGTATTGTGTAGCGGCGCATCATGATTATTGTTCACGGCACCATTCCCATTCGCCCCGATTGCCGCGAGCACGCGCTGCAGCTTGCGCGCCGCATGGCGGACGCGACCCGCCTGGAAGTCGGCTGCATTTCTTACGACTTCTACGTTGGCTTATCAGATCCCAACACGTTGATGTTGTTCCAGGAATGGGAGAGCATGGATGCCCTGATGGGACACTTCCAGACCGAGCACATGGAAGAGTTTCTCCAGGAGCTACCAGACGTGGTTTCAGGTGAGATCACGACAAAACGCTACGCGGTGCAAAGTGTCGACGAAGATGAAACGCCCATTGAAGAGCCGCCGCCGACCATCCACTGACCGAATGTGCGCTCTGCGGCACATGCAGCTTTAGCAGCAGATGTCTATTGTTATCCGCCCGGGTGGCCTGGATGATCTGCAGGTGCTACTAACCGATGTGCCTGAATTGCAAATCCCGTTCGACCGTGACGCCGCGCAGGACCGGCTGGCGCAGCAAGGGCTGGTGCTGGTTGCAGCTATAGACGATCAAGACGTGGGCTTTAAGGCGGGTTACGACCGTTATGGTGACGGTTCTTTTTACTCTTGGCTGGGCGGTGTCTTTCCTGCGGCAAGACGCCATGGTGTAGCCCAGGCGTTAATGGATGCCCAGCATCGGACCGCACAACAACGCGGCTATACAGGTATCTACGTTAAAACCCGCAATCGCTACGTGGGTATGCGCATACTGCTCGCGCGCAACGGCTATCAGGTGTGTGGTTTTGATCCGGGTGGAGCGGAGGGGAAAGATCTTGGTGAGGCGCGCCTGCTGCACTATTTTCGGCTCTAGTGTCAGCGCTGGTACGCATGATCTTACGGCCCATTCTGTGCCTGCCTGGCAACCCGGACAGCCAGTGCTGCCCGGGCGCAAGTTTCGATCAATCGGTTAGAACTGATTCATCGTATTGGCGGTACCGCCAGCCAACAGGGCTTTCTCACCCAGGAAATACTCCTTGTGATCATCACCCACATTGGAGCCGGCCAGATCCTGGTGTTTAACCGCAGCCAGGTCATTGCGGATCTCCTGTCGCTGTACGTCACGCACATAGGCAAGCATACCCAGGTCGCCGAAGTAACCGCCGGTCAGGGTGTCCGTAGACAGTGCAGCAGTGTGATACGTTGGCAGCGTAATCAGGTGATGGAAAATGCCTGCTTCACGGGCCGCGTCCGCCTGGAAGCTCTGCACCAGCTTGTCCGCTTCGAGGGCCAGTTCAGAGCCATCGAGAGCGACATCCATCAGACCTTTTTCGTTTACTTCGGGGTCCGGATAAGCAGACACATCTTTGCCTGCCGCTTTCCATTCCTGGTAAACCTGATCCCGGAATTTCAGCGTCCAGTTGAAAGAAGGTGAGTTGTTGTAGACCAGTTTGGCTTCGGGGCGTTTTTCGCGGATAGCGTTCACCATCTCCGCAATCTGTGCCACGTTCGGCCGTTCGGTCTCAATCCACAACAAGTCCGCGCCATGCTCAAGGCTGGTCACACAGTCCAGAACCACCCGGTCAAAACCGGTATCTTCCTTAAAAGCGTACAGGCCGTTGTCCAGACGCTTCGGCTTACACAGCTTGCCGCCCTGGTGGATGGTGATGTCGCCTTCCTGCAGTTCACTGATGTCGTGTACTTCTTCAGTTTCCAGGAAGTCACAGTACTGGCTGCCCAGATCACCAGCCTGAATGGAGACGGGAACTTTCTGCGTCAGACCAGCGCCCAGAGAGTCGGTGCGAGCCACAATGATGCCGTTGTCGATGCCGAGTTCCAGAAAGGCGTAGCGTACGGCGTTGATCTTAGACACAAAGTCCTCGTGGGGTACGGTTACCTTACCGGCCTGGTGACCACACTGTTTCGCGTCGGATACCTGGTTCTCGATCTGAATGGCGCAGGCGCCCGCTTCAATCATGCGCTTGGCCAGCAGATAGGTGGCCTCTTCGTTACCGAAACCGGCGTCAATATCCGCAATGATCGGCACAACGTGCGTTTCGTAGTTGTCTATGCGGGAAATGATGCTGTCCGTATCGCCGCCATTAGCGCGGGCTTCATCCAATTCCACAAACATATGACGGAGTTCGCGCGCGTCGGCCTGCTTCAGGAAGGTATAGATCTCTTCGATCAGGTCCGCCACAGTGGTTTTTTCATGCATGCTCTGGTCAGGCAGCGGGCCGAACTTGGAGCGCAGTGCCGCAACCATCCAGCCGGACAAGTAGATGTAGCTGCGATCGGTGGTCTGCTTGTGGCGTTTGACCCCCATCATCACCTGCTGCGCGATAAAACCGTGCCAGCAACCCAGTGATTGAGTGTATTTGGCGGTGTCCGCGTCGTAGTTCGCCATGTCACGGCGCATGATGTCGGCGGTGTACTGGGCAATTTCCAGGCCCGTGGAGAAACGGTTTTGCAATTTCATGCGGACTGCATATTCCGGATTGATTGCGGCCCATTCATCTTTGCCCTGGATGGTAGCGCGCATGCGCTCAATGTCGTCTAAATAACCTGCCATAGTGGTTCCTTAGCTAGTGGTTCCTGAAACAGTGGTTCCCGTAACGGTTGTGGCCTCCTACTCAAGGCCGGTTTGTGTTGCCGTCAAAGGCGTCAAATTAGTAGGTCGCGCAAATTACCACGACTATGGAAGAAATAAATGGAATAATTAACAATCAATATATTCCAATTGAGAAATATTTGCCCCATAGCAATTGCGATCAGGGCTTACCAAGCGAGCCGGATTCAGCGGAATCCGTCAACATCAAAGACTTTCAGGAACGTCATTAGTTCTTCGGGATCCCCGGCCAACGACACCGTGCCCAACTCCAGGCACTGGCTCATGGTGGTGGTGTTGGCCAGCAGCGCCGCCCAGGTTTCCTGACTGAGGGTGATGGTCATGTCCGCGTCTGCGCCCGAGGTGGTGATGGCCACGTGATTGCGCACGCGCAGGCCGGTACGTGCGCCCCCCATGAAGTGCCAGGCCAGCTCCGCATCCAGACCGGCGGCCAGCGTCGGGTCCAGCAGCACCCGTAACGTATCGATAAACCGCTCAGGGGGTGCTGACAGCACCTGGGTCGGGTTGAAACGGTGTTGGCGATGCCGCTGCAGATTAATCTTGCCCTCCAGCTCCAGGGCGCGGGTCAGGCACCAGTTGCGCAGGTTGGCGGAGGTTGTGTGTTGTGCGGTGGCGCGCAACAGATCTGCCAGCAACTGACGGTCGCGTGGTGTGCAGCCTTTGCTGCGTACCAGCCAGGTGGCCAGTTCGAGACCCCAGCGATAGTCGGCGGTAGTCAGCGCTGCCCGGGCCTGCTGGCGAACTTTCACTCGCCCGCCGAAGCCTTTGATCAAGCGCCGGCAGCGTTCCGCCGTGGGCAGTGGAAATAGATGGCTCTCATCTTCGTCAAACCAGCCGAACAACCCACTGTGAATCTGTCGGACATGATGTTCAACCAGGCCGTAGAACTGTTGTGTAAAATAGGAGCGCTGAAAGTGCTCCGGTAATTGGACCCGGGTGGTCAGCTCGTCCAGGGTGAGCCCCTGGTTGGTACCGCGCACTGTCTGGTCCCAGATAAACTGAATACTGTCGCGATAATCAATCACCGCGTCGCTGATGTCCGTCCCGCTTAGAGGTGGCCCGTGGGTACACAGCAGGTGTTGTGGGGCCAGCGCGGCAATGTGGTCTATGCCATCCAGCAGGCGTCTCGGATCGCGGTACTCTTCGCCCCGAATGGCAAAAATATTGAACAAACTGGGCCAGATCAGGTTGTTAACGCACAGTTGCAAGGTTTCGAACCAGATCGTGATGGAGTCGCTGGCATCTGATGGCGCCGGGGTCAGGGTCACCTGCAGTCCGGCAATGGTCGCCTGAGTGGTTGTGGTCAGCTGATGTTGTGCGGGCAGATAGCCCGGCGTAAAAGGGGCATGGTCCGGATTACGTAAAAACTGCCCCAGGCCACAATGCAACAGTGCATCAGCGCCTTGCTTGGGCAGCATCGTGCCAAACTGATGGACGAGACCCCGATTTGAACGCGGCGCTACCTCACCACCAAACCGGCGCAGATTGTCTTCGATACCAGCATGGGCATATATCTGCAGATCGCGGTTGCCCGGCTCCTGCAGAATGGCCTCAGTGCCATTTACATAGTGAAAATGGGTGTAGATGCACGCCACAATCGGCCGTTGTGTGTGCTCCCGCAACGTGCGCAGCGCGCTGCTCATCTCTTCCACGGATTCGCCGGTGTCGATAGCAATAATGCCCTCGGGGCCCTCGATGAAGGTCTGATTGGACAACCCGTTACCCACCAGGCACCAGGCGTGTTCACCAACTTTATAAAGACGCCGTTCCAGGCGCTGCAGGTGCTCAATAGCGGCGGGGTGGGCCAGCTGACCGGTAGGTCCGGTTGCCGGGGCGAGGTGGCTGATGGACGCCGGAATGTCATCTCTTTTTCTGGGCATAAAACAAGTGTCCACCAACCGCGAAGCTGCCACTTTGCGGTAGCCTCGGGCACCTGTCAAAGCACAAAAAGCTGGCCATAATCCGGCAAAAGCTCAGCCACTGCCGCAGTTGTGTGGTTAGCCTCCGCATAGCTCGCCCTGTCAGACACCGGGTTGTCCAGGTTGAAATTTGCCGACGTTTGAACGACCATCGCGCCCCCACGCATTAGGAGAGAGATACGTGATGAAAAAATCAGCTCAGCTGATGTGTCTGGTTGCCGCTAATTTGTCTGTTTTGACCTTCGCACTGCCTGCCACCGCGCAGCAGATGACGTTGGAAGAAATTGTCGTAACGGCCACCCGACGCACCGAAACAGATGTGCAGACCACCCCGGTTTCCGTGACCCCGGTGAGTGCTGAAGACTTTGATCTGCTGCATGCTCAGGACATTGGTGAAGTGGCCCTGTACGTGCCGAACTTTTCCGCCGCGACGGTAACCGGCTTTAATGCTGCATCGTTTGCCATGCGTGGCGCGGCTGAGACCGACATCATTGTCTACTTCGACCCCAAGGTGGGCGTGATTGTTGACGACTTTGTGGTCCCACACGTGCAGACCCAGCTGCTTGAACCTTTTGACATTGAAGCAGTAGAAGTCCTGCGCGGACCCCAGGGTACGCTGTTTGGTAAGAACACGACGGCCGGTGCCATTGTGGTCAGAACCAAACGCCCTGACCTCCAGGAAAGCAGCTTCGATGCCAGCGTGTCTTACGCGAGCTTCGACGATTTCAAAACCAATCTGGCTTTTAATGTACCCATTAGCGACACGCTGGCCTTTCGTTTTGCCATGCTGCATCAGGACAGCGAGGGTTATTACGAAAACGGCAAGGTTGATAACCCCAACTCCTTTGGTGGTGGCATTGGTGATGCGGCTCTTGCAGATGGATCTCCGGTAGCTGGTGATGGTGACAACATTGGTGGAAAAGACGTGTTCTCCAGTCGCGCCAAGCTGTTGTGGGAGCCTAACGATCGACTCTCGGTGCTGGGCCAGGTGGAGTTCATCAAAGACCGCAGCGAACCGGTGCCGGTCGTGAATACGACTGAAGCCAACTCGGGACAGTTTGCCACGGTGTTTGGCTTCCCCGGTGTATCAGGTGGCGATCCCATTGATCAGGCTGGCATCCACGAGAGCGCCATTGTGGGTCTGGATGACGAGCAGGAAGTGGATGTCTGGGGAACCTACCTGAATCTGGAATATGCACTGGATAACTACACGATTTACGGTGTAGTCGGTTATCGTGAACAGGAATCAAGACTGCCGAATGAATACCTGGGCACCCCTTACGAGAGTTTCTTTGCCGCCAGCCGCGATGATGACCGGGAGACCTTTCAGGCCGAAGCACGCATTGCGTCTGAGCTTGACGGTAACGTCAACTTCGTCGCCGGGGTGTTTTATCAGACAAACGATGTTGAGTTCTGTGTATTGCAACAACTGGGCCTGACGGAGTTCTTTGGCAGCGCGGTGCCCGGTGTCCTGG
>JBCCUW010000100.1:0-10527 GCA_039196385.1 Pseudomonadota bacterium | reverse complement strand
GTGCCAGCGGCGACTTCAGGCAACAGAGGTTGGAAAACAAAGTAGTTGCGGTCGCTGATCAGCTCAATTTCTAACTTCAGTTGGGGGTTTTTCCGATTGAGGCGCTGCAGTGCGCGGGCGGTAAATACCCCGGCGAAACCGCCGCCCAGAATCACAACCCTGGTGGGTTTATCCGACATGTCGACTCCCTGTTTTTGTTGTTCTGATTCAGCGTTGACTGGGGCTTGGACCGGTGACCATGGCGCCGGTTCCCCCGGTCCTGGTGTTTGTCAGTAGGATGGCAGCTTAGACACGTGGTTGGCGTGACTTACGCAGGGGCCTCTGTCACGATTCCTGGCACTGTCACGTCTGTTAATCAGAGCAGAAATAAGGAGCAAAACATGAGTGCCACAGGAAAATGTTTGTGCGGCAAGGTGACGTTTACTGCAGACAACGTTGAGAACCACGTTCACGCGTGCCACTGCAGCATGTGCCGCGGTTGGACCGGAGGGCCGATGCTGGCGGCCAGCGTAGGTTCGGTCAGCTTTGCGGGTGAGCAATACGTCAAGCGCTATGCATCATCAGAATGGGCTGAGCGTGGCTTCTGCGGTGAATGCGGTACCAGTCTGTTTTATCGTCTGAAAGAGCCGGAAATGTACATGATGGCGATCGGCGCTTTTGATGATGCGGAGCAGTTTGCTGTTGCCGGCGAAATTTATATCGATGAAAAACCTGCCGGGTATGCTTTTGCCGGGGATCATCCGCGGCTGACTGGTGAAGAATTTCTTGCCAGCATGAACGTTTAGGGTTCAATCGGGGGCTTTACCCGCAGCCTCTGCAGCTACTGGCAAGCGCCAGCGCGAAGGGCTACATTAGCGTTTGTCAGCAGCCTTGGGAGGGGATATGGCAGACGCACAAGCACCACTGGCAGGCATGCTGGTGGTGGAAATGGCCTTAGCAGTGCAGGGCCCAGCAGCAGCGCTTTATCTCAGTGACATGGGCGCGACGGTCGTTAAAGTGGAGCCGCCCTTGGGTGATCCAAGCCGTTACAGCCGTGGGCGTGGCAATGAGACCCCGGCCGGCACCATGGGTCCTCAGTATGCTGCCGTAAATCGCGGCAAACGGTCGGTGTGCGTCGATCTGGAAACTGAGCTGGGTATCAACGCGCTGCATGAATTGCTGGCCCGGGCGGATGTACTGCTGACCAACTATCGAGAAGCGGCGCTGGTGAAACTGGGGTTGGGTTATGCCGACATTCAAGCCCGGTATCCTGACCTTGTGTATGCCAGCGTGAATGGCTTTGGCCCGGAGGGTGAAGACGCAGACAAAGCCATGCTTGACGGTGCGGCCATCGCTCGTGGGGGATTAGCCTGGATGACCGGTAACGAAGAGCAGGCGCCTTGTGTCCCAGGTGCCATTGTGGCGGATACCGCCGGCGCCATGCACCTGGCGCTCGGTGTGATGACTGCGCTGCTGGCACGCGAACGTGGTGCCGGTGGTCAGCGCGTGCAGACCAGCGCGTTAGGCACTCAGCTGTGGCTGCAGCAGTGGGAGCTTACCCATGTTGCCGTGACCGGCGCCGAGTTGACCAGACACGGCAGTCATCATCCGATTATCCGCGGTCCTTATGGAATTTATTCGACACTGGACGGCAGTGCGATCTTGCTGGCCCACACGATGGCCCAGGAAGCCTGGGATGCGTTTTGTGTGTTTGCGGACATTGCCGAGCTGGCGTTTGATCCGCGCCTGCAAACCCCTGGGCAGCGCTTGGGTGAAGGGTTGAGTGAAGCAGACTCGGAAGAGTTCCGCGCCAAACTGCGCACTGCCTTTGCCGCCAAACCCGCCATGGTGTGGGATGAGTTTCTGCGTACCCAGCCGGAAATTATCTGGGAACGACTGCGCAGTTGGCACGAGGTGCTGGAAGACCCCCAGAGTAAAGCTAATGGCTACTTTACCGATGTGATTATTCCGGATCTGGGGGTGTTTAAGACGGTAGGGAATCTAGTCACACTCAGTAAAACCCCAGGTTGTGCCCGCTCCGATCCGCCACAGCTTGGCGAAGCCAACGAAGAGATTCTGGCGCAGGTTGGCCTGGATGCGGATCAGATTGCCCTGGCCACGGCACATGCGGACGAGGTACGCCAACAAGCGCTGGCGGAGTTGCTGGCGGTCATGCAGGTGGCTGAAATCCACAGTGAGGAGGGCCATGATGCCTGATTTCTACAATGCGCCGGTCACTGACTATGGTGAACACGAAGCGGCCATGCAGGCCTATCTGCAAGCCGGTACTGTGAGGGCGGAGACGCTCGGCAACCGTGGTCCGATCCGCTTCAACGCAGACGGTACGTTGCATGAAGATATTCTCAGTGCCTACGACGCCTGCGGGTTTTATGTGTTCACCAGTGTGCTGGATGCGCAGGAACTGGCGGAGATAGAAGCTGATGTACTGGATATGTGGTCGCGTGCGCCGGTGCAGAAGGGGGCTGCACTGGATCTGCAGGGGCGCCCCGCGCTGGCGTCGGAATGTCGGGCGGACGTACTCAGTTGGGTGCGGCCCTTAGGCGATCCGGTAGGGGGTACGCAGCGGAATAATGGTCGTCATCCGGCCAAGATGATTGAGCCGGATGTGCCTGCGGATACGCCGGAGCATGTCCTGCAACTGGTGCTCGGTTCGCTGCAGTTTTCTGATGCCTGTTTGCGGCTTTACGCACATCCGCAGCTGTTACGTGTGGCGGCAGCCATCAACGGTGACGACTTTGTGCCGTTTAACGAAGCAGTGTGGGTCAAACACCCCTATCTCGGTGGTTCGGTGGCCTGGCATCAGGATGGCTTTACCCATTGGGAAAGTCCGGACCTGGATGCGCACACCCATGGGTTTAACTTCATGGCGCAGTTATATGGCTGTCACGCAGGCAACGGCTTGTGGGTGGTGCCGGGTTCCCATCGGCTGGGCAAAGTCGACATTGCCGCCTGGGTTGAAGCTGAAGGTTCAGATCGCCTGGCAGAAGCTGTGCCACTCATCTGCGCGCCGGGTGATGTGGCTATCTGCAATCGCCAGGCCGTGCATGGTTCGTTCGCCAACACTTGTCCCGACATGCGCGTGACGATTAACTTTGGTTTTCACCGGCGGCGTTCCGTGCTGGGCGCTACCGGCGGCGGGATACACAATGATGTAGCGGTTTACGATGAGCAACGCATACATGCCCGGGCGGCCATGATTGGTTATGCCATTAATGCCCGGCAGCAGCATTTCAGCGGGGAATTGCCTTATGCGTATCAGCCCCTGCAGAATGAGATGGAAAACTATCGTTGGGACGACCAGGCGCGTGCAAGGATCAAAGATTACAACCTGCTCGATCTGGGTATTTGACCCGCGCTAGTCAAACAGACTGAAGGCGTCCATTTCGTCCAGAGACTGCATTGCGTTGCCGAACAGCGTGCGTCCCAGCGCCATGCCCCGTTCATTGCCCAGATCCAGAGTGCCGGAAATAATCACCGCGTAACAGACCAGGTAGGCAGCACATATCCGAAAGCGCTCCCGGCATTTTGCTAGTGGGTATGGGGGCACTCCAAGTCTCTGCAGTTCTTCGCTGAGCGCGTTATGGTATTGCGCCACCCAATCGCGGGACTGGCGCACTTCCGTGGCCAGGCTCTGAGTCACAAAGTAGGCTAAGTCGTGTTCAGGGGCGGACAGGCACAGCGACTGCCAGTCGACCAGGGCAATATCATCATCAGCAAAAAATATGTTGTCCAGCCGCACGTCAGCGTGGCTGATGCAAACTGGTTCCGCACACATTTGCGCGAGCAGCGCAGGCACTTTGGCCGGGACTTTGTCGCCAAGCTCTGCTGCACCTGGAGGAATGAGATCCGCAAACTGCGCCTGAACCACCGGCCAGCCCACCGCAAAACCACCCTGCATGCCCTGTACCTGGGCCGGATTGTTGTGGGACACAATGTCCATGGGGCTTTGCCAGCCGGCCGCGTGCAGCCGCGCGATGGCGCTGATAACAGCCGCAGCTTCCTCGGTGGTGCAGCCTGCAACCTGATCGCCGATCCGCCAGCCTTGCAGGTCTTCCATGAGGATGACAAAAGCCTGGTCTGCGGCATTGTAGTCCGCGTGATAACACTCTGGCACACGCAGATTGATGGTGGGCGCAATCTGCTGATAAAAAAAGATCTCCCGGCCATACATGTCATAGGTGGCGGCCACTGCGCGATTCTCTTCTGCCGGTGAAGGGAATTTTGCGATCACCGTGCGCGGGCCGTCACTACATTCCAGATGCAAACGGGTGACCATGCCGATAATGCCCGCTCCGGCACCAAACTGCTCCACGCGAAAGTTGTTAACCACATAACCCAGCTGGTCGCTCAGCCAGGCACTGGTGAGTTGTTCGGGTGCGGATGGGAAGCTCATGTTGTATTCCTTGTTATAGCTCTGGCAACGGTCGGTGTATGCGTCAGCGGCGGTCGATGATGGTGTGTTCTTTGCCAAAAAAGATCGTGGAACGCTGCATATCAATGAAGTTGTGCTCGTCCTCAATAAATGCCTGGTTGGCCGCCTTGGCTTCCGCAGTGGGCATTACCTTGCCCCGATCTACCCAGGCTTCCGCGTGGCCCAGATAAGAGGTTACCTGAGTACCCCTGGCGGCCTGCATACCTGCATCCAGCGCTGAGTTGGCGCGATGCACCTGCCGGTAACACAAGGTACCGCTGGCTTCACCGTGGGAACGCACAATAGGCCCGTGCTGGGTGAGCCAGTAGTGGCGTGCTTGTTCTTCAGACAGGGAATCTTTATGGCGCAGGGGAAAAAAGACTCGCACAATACCGGACTTGGGTTTAGCCACGATATTTTCCGGGCTGGGATTGATCTGCGGATATTCATACGCCAGCCACAATGGTGAATTGGGTAGATCGATGAACTTCTGTTCATCCGCGAGTAAAGCTGCGCCAGCACGCTGCCCGGCGGCAGAGGCGCTTGCCGTGGTCAGCCCGTCTTCAGTCGCCCACCACAGCTCAGCAACCCCATCGTACTCCGGCTCCATGTCACCGCGCGCCTGTTGGGCGGCCTGGTTGGCCGGATCGTCCATGGTGTGCGTCTGGACGTACCGCAGGATATCCAGGTCGGTGGTGAAGCTGGCGACTAAGGGGGCATGGCTGTGCAGCCAGTAATCGTGAAACTCCTGCCTGGACAGGTGCGCCTGGCGCCGCAGCGCAAATACCAGTCTGATCATGTGCCCTCCCATAGGCTGCTGGCCGGCGGCATTAACAGCAGTCACCGACGGTCGTTCTGGAACTCTCCCGCCAGGAAGATTAGCATTGCTGGTCTATCGGTGCACGAGGGGACCCGCAATCGATCAGCCAAGCAGTCGTACGACACCCAATACTGCCAGCCAGGTACCAACGCCGCCGGACGTGACGCCGCAATGGTTGACCGCCCAGTTGCAGGCAGCAGGGCTGTCAGCCCGGGTCACGGACTTTGCGCAGGCGGATGTGGGTACCGGACAGGTTGGGCGTTGTGTGCGTTACGACCTGCAATTTGCCGAAGAACCCCAGGCGCAGGTACCGCGCAGTCTGGTGGCTAAATTCAGCTCGGATGATCCAACCAGCAAGGATACCGGGCAGGCCCTGCTCACTTACAAAACCGAGGTAAATTTTTACCGCAGCATTGCCCCGCAAGTGGGTATTCGAGTACCGCGTTGTTACTTTGCCGCCATTGATGCCGCTAACCGCGAACATCTGATCCTGATGGACAACATGGCCCCGGCGCAACAAGGTGATCAGATTCAAGGGTGCAGTCCAGCGGTGGTCCGGCAGGCCGTCATGGAGTTGGTGGGTTTACAGGCACCCACCTGGCGGGACGCGCGTTGGTACAAGCTGCTTGGCCGCGTGCAGGATGGACCTTTTGCGGATATGCGTGGCTTGTACAACAGCACCATGCCGGGTTTTGTAGAACGTTATGCGCCGATGATGGATGCCCGGCATATTGGTCTGATCGAAGCTATCGGCGCGGCCGGGCAGTGCCCCATGTTCGAATTCCATGGTGAGCACTTTGCTCTGGAGCATTACGACTTTCGGCTCGACAACGTTTTGATTGGCGGTACTGCCAGTGCGCCTGAAGTGACGACGGTCGATTGGCAGAGTGTGCGCGTTGGCAAACCGCTCAGTGATGTGGCTTACTTTATTGGTTCGGCGCTACCCGCGGAGGTGCGACGAACGGTGGAAATGGATATTCTGCGTGAATATCACGAAGCGTTGCTGCGTGCAGGCGTCACCGACTTCAGTTGGGAGGCATGTTATCGGGAGTACCGTAAAGGTATTTTTTCCGGCTTTGCGGTCAGTGTGGTTTCGCCGGTGCTTGTGCAACGTACAGAGCGGGGTGACAAAATGTTCACCACCATGGCGACGCGGTACGCGGAGATGGCGCTGGATCACCAGGCAGAAGAATTTCTCAGCTGAGGCCTTAGGGAACAAGCAGAGACAGGGGGGAACAATATGAATGACAACACATCTACACCGGCGCATAAAACGCCTTACGAGCCGGTGCAACCTGAACGTCTCGAAGATATTAATCTGCTGGACGCTGCTTTGCAGAACTGCCCATACCACGCTTATGACAAGCTGCGCGACGAAGCGCCGGTGTGGCAGGACCCGGTAACCGGTTTTTACGTGATCAGCCGTTTTGACGATGTGCGCAACGTGCTGCTGGATACCAAGCGGTTTTCCAATGCCATGCACGGTGGCCAGGGGGGTGGGCGCAACCGGCTTGATGCCGAGCGGGCCCAACGCATGACCCAGCTCTATAAAGACAAAGGCTGGTTGCCCGCGCCTACCCTGGCCGGCCGCGATGATCCCAACCACAAACAGATGCGGGCCATGTTCAATGAAGCGTTCCGGCCCAAGCGTATTGATGCTATGGATCCTTTTGTCGAGGCAACAGCCTATAAACTGATCGATAGTTTTGTGGCGCGTGGCTACTGTGATTGGATGCAGGAAATGGCCGTTCCTTTGCCTCTTATAGTTATTGGCGCGCAGGTGGGTGTACCCGAAGAAGACATCTGGAAAATCAAGGCCTGGACCGATGCCTGGGTACAGCGCCTGGGAATGATGCAGACCGAAGAAGAAGAGTTGTGGTCGGTGGAAATGGAAATAGAAGCACAACACTATTTTCAGCCGATCTTTGAGCGACTGCGTGAACAGCCGGACGATACGCTGTTGTCGGAGATGGTGAACCGGGTTATCCCGGAGTGGGGCCGCCCGCTGAATGACAATGAACTGCATGCAGAAATGATGGCTGACACGTTTGTTGGCGGGTCAGAAACCACCACCAACGCAATTGCTTACGGCGTCAAACTGCTGATTGAGAACCCCGATGCCTGGGCTCAGCTCAAAGCGGATCCGGACCAACACCTGAAAACTCTGGTTGAAGAAGTACTGCGTCTTGAAGGGCCGGTTCAGGGCCTGTTCCGCTATGCCACCTGTGATATTGAGATGCACGGTGTGACGATACCCGAAGGCGCCATGGTGAATGTCCGCTATGCGGCGGCCAACCGGGATGACAGTGAGTTCGACTGTCCCGCCCAGCTTGATCTGCAACGGCAGAAGCCGGGGCGTCACCTCGCGTTTGGCTCCGGTGTGCATCACTGTCTGGGCGCACCATTGGCCCGGCGGGAACTCTACTGGTCGTTTAAGGCGCTGGTCGATCGCATCGACCACATGTGGTTTGCGCCGGGTAAAAACGACTTTACCCAGGCCCCCAGCTTTGCCCTGCGCGCACTGAAAGAACTGCATATCGAATTTACGCCTGCCGGCCAGAGCACCTGATGGGGGAATCGTTCAGTCGCGGCTACCTGTGGAGTGTGGTCGCGGTGCTCACTCTTGCGTCCACCTTTTCGATCATCGACCGGCAGATCCTCAACGTCATGATTGGCCCCGTCAAACGTGACCTTGGCGGTATCTCGGATTTTCAGGTGTCCCTGATTATGGGATTTGCCTTCACCCTGATGTACAGCTTCATGTCCTACCCGGCGGGGCGGATAGCGGACCGTTATAACCGGCGCAACCTTATGGCTGCGGGGATTGCCAGCTGGAGTCTTTTAACAATGGTCTGCGGTACCGCCAATCAGTACTGGCATCTGTTCCTGGCGCGTATGGGAGTGGGGGTAGGTGAAGCGACCCTCGGTCCCGCTGCCAATTCGGCACTTGCTGACTACTTTGATGCTGCGCGCCTGCCGCTGGCGATTGGCGTGGTGTCATCAGCCCCATTTATTGGCCAGGGGTTAGCGAATATTGCCGGTGGTCCGTTGATCGACTATCTGGAAGCCACGCCGAATTACGTATTGCCTGTCATTGGCGAAGTGTTTTCCTGGCAGATGGTGTTTATTGTGGTTGGCGCGCCGGGTCTGCTCATTGCGCTGATGATGATGGCGTTGCGCGAACCTGCCCGGCGTGGGCGTATGAGTGATGTCTCAGCCTCGGTGCCATTTTCCCAAGTGTGGGCCTTCGTGCTGCAGCGCAAAGCGTTTTTTGGTCTGATCTTCACGGCATATCTGTGCCTGGCCACCCAGGGCTGGTCGCTGTTCTCCTGGTTGGTGGAGTACTATGTGCGTAACCACGAGTGGACCCGCACAGAGATTGGCCTGGTTTATGGCAGCATTGCCATGCTGGTGGGCATCACTGGCAGCATCCTGGGTGGGCTGTGGGCGGGTCGGCTGATTGCGCGCAAGGTGCAGGACGCCACTTTGCGCATTGTCATGTACGGCACCATCGTGTTGTTGCCTACCGCCACGGTGTTGACCCTGGTGCCGGATCCCTGGGTTGGGATTGCCCTGCTGGTGCCTGTGACGTTCTGCATGGCGATGCCGCCCGGGTTGATTATGGCAACATTGCAAGCCATTGCCCCTAATGAACTGCGTGGGCAGATGGTGGCTTTTTACCTCATTGCGGTGAACTTCCTGTCCTATACGTTTGCACCCTCGTTACCGGCGCTGATGAGCGACTTTATATTCGCCAGCGAACTGGCCCTGGGCAAGTCCATTTCGATCCTTGCGGTGATCAACTACACCATTGCCATTGGCTGTTTGTACGCGGGGTTAAAGTACTATCGCCGCGCTTTGGATGATGCGCAGACCTGGCGCGAGTAAGCGCCAAGTCAACTGGTGGACAACGGATCGGTCTTGAGTCGCGCATACAGAGCGTGATCCACGTACCGGTCATAGAGCCATTCGCACTGGCGCAGCGTACCCTCAAACTGGTATCCCAGACGTTCCGGAACCGCCCGGCTGCGGAAGTTGTCCGTAGCAACCGAGATGGATATACGGTGAATTGACAATTGGGCAAAACCATAGTCGGTCAAAGCCTGCACAGCGCGGCTGACAATGCCTTTGCCCTGATGCTCTTCAGCCAGCCAGTAACCGATCTCACCCCAGTGATTGCTGTGATCGATAAAATTGAAGCCGGCCACGCCAACCAGTTGATCCTGCCAGAACAACGTCTGCACAAAGGCTTCGCCGCCCGCGTTGCGCTGCTGGCTCGCGCGGGCATAAGCCTGCAGATGCTGCGTGCAAGTGTTTTGATCCAGCCAGGGCAGCCACTGGCGCAGGTAAGCACGGTTCTGGTCAACCACCTTAAATAAATCGGTGGCATGTGGCTCCTGCATAGGGCGCAGTGTCAGATCGGCATCGATTTCGATGACTTGCATGAATAGTCCTGGGTTACTTGAGGTTTGTTAGATCGCGGTGCCGCCATCAACAGCGAGAATGGCGCCGGTGATTCCCGCGCCAAGGTCTGAGGCCAACAACACCGCCATGGCGCCCACTTCCGCGACTGTGTTCAGCCGCTTGATGGCAGCGTCCTGGGCGTAGGTGTCTTTGAATGCGTCGTAGCTGAGGCCCATGGATTCGGCCGCTGCCGGCCCCAGCTCTGTCATCATATCCGTTTCGATGCCGCCGGGACTAATGGCGTTGCTGGTAATACCGGCTTCACCATATTCAAAAGCAACCGCCTTGGTGAAACCGTTTAAGGCATGTTTAAAGGTGATGTAGTGGGATACGGCGGCTTTGTTGGCCTGGCGACCTTCTACCGATGAGATGTTGATAATGCGGCCCTGCTGTCGGGTCTGCATGTGTGCCAGCGCCCGGCGCGTCGCCCAGAATGCCGAATTGAGAACCCAGTTACCCGCCTCTGCCCACGCCTCATCACTAAGTTCTGCGACCGGTGCATAACCTGAGGAGCCACCGGCGTTGTTAACCAGTACGTCCAAGTGTCCGAAGTGGGCAATGGTCGTGTCAACAAAAGCCTCAACGTCAGCCTGCTGCTGGACATCGCCTGGGACAAAGATGGCCCGGTCACCCGCTTGAAGTTCAGCCAGCGCCTGTTCGCCTTTTGCGGCGTTGCGCCCGTTGATCGCAACACTGGCACCACAAGCCAACAGCGCTTCGGCGATACCGCGGCCGATACCCCGACTGCCGCCGGTGACGGCTGCCACTTTGCCGCGCAGATCGGCGGTTAAGCCGCTGGTTTGGGGCTCGCTGGCCATGATGACTCCCTGGT
>JBCCUW010000099.1:0-10589 GCA_039196385.1 Pseudomonadota bacterium | reverse complement strand
TTCGACGTCACTGAGTTTTTTGGGCATGACAAGTTTTGAGCGTGACACACACTTTCAAGGGTTTTGGACGACTTGAGCAGACCGGGCCAAACACCGACCTTGGCAGCGCAAAGCATGTGTGTGTCACCGTTGCAAGTGTGTGTCACTGTTTCTGGACGCTTTGGGTTATGATCCGGTATGCGTTGCAAATCCAATTTCCTCACGGTCTTGCTACCGCTGGTATTGCTGCCAGCTTTGACAATGGCGCAGGCACGCCAGGTGGCGCCCGCGGTCTGGGAGGACGTTGACAGGGTGGTGGTGCTTGGCGACGTGCATGGCGCTCTGGGCCCGGTGCGGCAGATTCTGCAGGCAAGCGGGCTCATTGATACTGAGGATGGTTGGATCGGGGGGCGTAGCCACCTGGTGAGCCTGGGCGATCTGATAGATCGTGGCGCTGCGTCCCGCGCGGTGATGGATCTGTTTATCGCGCTGCAACCACAGGCAGCCGCTGCCGGTGGTCGGGTCCATGTCATCCTCGGCAACCATGAGGTGATGAACCTGCTGGGTAACCTGCAGGATGTCAGTGAGGCGGAACTGGCCAGTTACGGCGGGGTGGCGGGGCACGCGCGGCTGTTTGCCCAGCAGGGTGAATATGGACGTTGGCTCACAACGCTTCCCACACTGGTGAAAATTAACAACAGTCTGTTTGTGCATGGCGGTCTGTCTCGGGTGGCGTCGGGTCGCTCTGTGCAACAGATTAACGCTGACACCCAGGCAGACATTTCTGCATTGCTTCAAGCCGGACCGACAGCAGCGGCGTTCCTGCAGCAACGAGCAACTGCTGAGCAGAACACAACCCCTTTAGCACCGCAGGATCCAAGCTTAAATCTACTGTCCCTCGCCGATCAGCTCAGTGCATTCGCGACCCAGGATCTACCCTCATCTTTGCAGGAATTTATCGCCGCAGCGCGGGCGCCATTGCTGGACAGTCAGGGCCCGCACTGGTATCGCGGCAACGCGTCCTGTCACCCGCTGTTGGAGAATCAGTGGCTGTCTGGCCTGCTCAATCAATTTCAAGTGAGCCGGGTTGTCATAGGACACACACCCACACCCGGCAGAGCCATCCGCATGCGTTTGCAGCAACAGGTGGTGGCGATTGATACGGGCATGTTGGCTGAGGTGTACAAAGGTCGTCCGCAGGCGTTGGAAATCACACAGTCGGAGTCGGGTGATGAGGTGCTCGTGGTAATTGATGCCGCGGGCGAGCGTTATGCCCCGCAGAACGCTGATCTGCGTAATCAGGCCTATACGCCGGATCGTCTGGCACTGTTGCGGGCCGCACCGATCAGCCAACTCGATGCGTCCGCGCAGCCCACGCAGGTTTTACTGGACACGGCGGCGGGCGAAATCGCTACGCAATTTGTGCCGCTTTCAGGCAAGCGCGCCCGTCAGGCTGTGGCGGCTTATCGCCTGAGCGAGTTGCTGCAACTGGATATGGTAGCTCCCACTGTCCTGCGCAAAATCGAAGGCAAATCCGGTGTGCTGCGGGATTCTGGCGCACCCCTTAAAAGCGGTCGCTGGCTGAGTGAAGCGCAGCGGCAACAAGGGGGCTATCAAAGACCAAACTACTGTTACGCTGGTAGTGACTATAATCTGCTGTCCGCCTTCGATAGCTTGATTGGTAAGCGAGATCGCAATCCTGACAATCTGCACTACGTGATACCGACCTGGGCGATACGTATCGACGACAATGGCACCGCTTTTGATACCAGCAAGCGGGTGAATCGATACCCCGAGATTCCTGCCTTGCCGCGCGGATTTAAACAACAACTCGGGGCCCTCACCCATGCACAACTGACTGAGCTGTTGGCGGACCTGTTGAGCGAACGGCAAATCAAAGCCATACTTCAGCGTAGAGACGCGATTCTTGACTGGCCCACGCTTTCATCAGCAGAAAGTGAGTAAGTCCACTCTCGAATAGAGCGATCGCCAGACTCGGGGGGAGTTTGAGAAAGTCTACGCCAATCAAGAATCCACTGTTTCTTATCAGCAGCTACTTTGTCCTGCTCATACTTCTGGTGCAGGCTTATGTGTGGCTATTCCCGCAGCATGTACCTCTGTTACCTTTTGGTGGTATCGAGATGCTCAGCGAGGCGGGTGCTGCAGACGCGGAAGTCATTGCCACCTTCATCAATCCCGATGAGAACAAAAGTTATGACGCCCTGACTCTGGCCCTGGCCATTGTGGGCGCCTTGTTAATTATGGCGCCCATTTCATGGGTATATTTCATTACCACGCGTACAAAACAGGTCAATCGCTCCTTTGCCCAGACTATTGTGGTTTTACCTGTGATCGTGGCAGGCATTGCCATGATTGTGCAGCACAGCCTGGCGCTGGCCTTCAGTCTGGCTGGAGTAGTGGCTGCGGTGCGTTTTCGTTTTGCGCTGGAGGAGCCTGCCCATGCGCTGTATATCTTTGCTGCCATTGCGGTCGGTCTGGGTGCTGGTATTGGTGCCTTGGGTATCGCCTTTGTGATTTCCGTGGGTTTTGTGTACGTCAACCTGTTGTTGTGGAAGCTGGACTATGGCTCCGATCTGACAACCCCGTTTTTCTCGTTTCTCACAGGTAGAGGCCGGGATGACAACGAGCTCTAAGTTGGCGCGTTTTAGTGTGTTGTTCGGTATCTTGTTTGTTCCCGCTGTTGCTGGTTGTGATGAGGGCCAGACGGCACAATCCCCACGCATCCTCGAACTCCCCAAAAATCTGCGCGAAATTTCAGGCCTGACCACGGCGGATGGCTACCTGTTTGCGATCGCTGATGAAGTGGGTCAGGTCTATCGTATTGACTATGACGCCGCGCGGATCAAACGCTGGCTCACGTTTGGCCAGCCTGCCGTGGCTGGAGATTTTGAGGGGCTGGCGCTCGCTGACAAGGCTCTCTACGCCACTACCAGCGAGGGTGTGCTCTACCGCAGCGAGTCCATTGGCGCAGCGCAAGCAAGTGACTATCAGCGCTTTGATACCGGGGTAGGGAAACTGTGTGAGGTGGAGGGTCTGACCGCGTCACCAGATGAGAAACATCTTTGGCTGTTGTGCAAAACCCCGGCAGCAAAGCGTGATCACGACACTTTGTTTCTATACGCCTGGTCGGTTGCAAACCAGTCACGGCTACCGGCAGCTGACATCCGGGTGGGTTATGCCGATTTCCCGGGTGCGGATCAGGATAAAAAGGTCCGGCTTTATCCTTCTGCCGTTGGGGTGGTGGACAACACTGAGCTGTGGGTACTGGCAGCGCGTAACAAGATGCTGCTGAAACTGACCATTGATGGTACCCCACTGGCCCTGCAACGTCTGCCGGACAGAAAGAACCAGCCGCAGGCCGAGGGTTTTGTGGCGCTGCCGGGGGCTGTCTATATTGCGAACGAGGCGGGCAAGAAAGGCAAGCGCGGCACATTGCTGGAATACCAGGGGCGTTTGTAAAGGGTACAAGGGATACCAGAGGCTGACGATGACGGGGGCAAAAAAGATAATTATGTTGCATGGCCGCGGGCGCAAGCCCGAGGCCGCGCAACTGCAGGAACTGTGGTGCCAATCCCTGGCTGCCGGCCTGCAACGCGATGCGCCGGAGCTGTTGGACAATTTTGCTGCGGTCCCTACGCAGATGATTTATTTTGCAGACGAACTGCAACAGTTCGATCGTCATACGTTTGACCCGAAGCTCGATCTGGCAAACCGGCAACAAGCGCTGGAACGACTGGCCGCGTTGGACAAACCCAGACAGTTTCGGCGTCGCAGCTACGATGAGTTGCCCGGCAAAACCGCGTTAAAAGAATTTGTCATGGATGTGAGTGCAGTGGCCGGTCTCAGTGCGGCTTCAACCAACCGAGCGCTTCCTGAACTCAAGCACTATTGGGGTGATGAGAATTTCAAACATAAAGTAAGGGAGGCTCTACTCGATACGCTCAAGCAGTGTTTTGCAAATAACGAAGACGTCCTGCTGCTCTCCCACTGCATCGGCAGCGTTGTCGCTTATGATGTGTTGTGGTTGCTTGGCCACGAGCACGCGCACAGCCATCGAGTGTCGCAATGGCTGACCTTTGGCTCCCCTCTGGGCTCACGCTATGTGCAGGGTAAATTGCAGGGCCGCAAAGAACAGGGCGCTCGCAAGTACCCGGTAAATGTCGTGGAGTGGCATAACATATCGGCGGAAGATGACTACGTTTGTCATGATAAGACGGTGGCCGACGATTTTGTGCAGATGCTGGAACAGCGCTTGATCGGTGGGATCAGCGATCACACGATCTACAATCTTGCGGTGCGTTATGGACGCAGCAACCCTCACAGTAGTGTCGGCTATCTGGTGCATCCTCGCACAACACGCTGCCTCGCGGAATGGCTGTCTAGCGACACTTAGCGACCAGCCTGCTTTGCGTGCGGTCGGCGGACTCGGCAACCTTATAGAACTTATCAACAAATCGGGTAATCCGCTGCACGGGTAAGTTGGGCAGCGTGTCGAATGCCTGAATATGCTGCATCACCCTCTGCTTCTGCTGAACAATTTCCGCCACAAAAGTCAGTGCTTGATCATTGTGGTCACAATAACCTCGGTACAGACGTTGCGTGACTTTGCTGATGCTCAGGCTGGCTACGGGGGCTGCGTATGGTGGGTTCACCAGGCCGCTGGCGTCAAAGTCGTAAGGTACCGGTAACACGTTGGGCGGTTCTTTTTCGGACAGCGTAATGGGTACCACGTTGTGACAACAGTTGTCATCAGGTGGACCGTGAGTAAATGAAAAGTCCGTGTTCCCGATGAGATACTGATGAACAGCCACCAGTGCACTGTAGTCTGCGATCAAGTCAGATCTGGCAACCGTATTCAGTTTGCTCGCAGAGCCTTCCAGTCGCGCCGCAAGCTGTTTTTTGTGTTCGATCAGAAAGCCCCAGTGGGTGCGTTCCTCATCACTGCTGCTGTCGACATAAACCATCTGCACTGCGCGCGTGCGGAAACTGCGCTCAGTGAACAGATTGAGCAGTTCGTACGCCAGCATCTCAGCGGCCAGAAAGCCTCGCTTCTCGTAAGCATTTTTGCAATGCGTGACCAGTTTGAGTTTGTTCTGACCAGCAAACGGACTATGGGCCGTGGTTTTCTTTTTGAAGTCCAGCCACAGCGGGGGAAAGCTGCAATGTGTCTGGCGTGATTTACCCCGCCGTGACACGGTCAGCTCCAGCTGTTGGTCGCCTACCTCCAGTTTTGCGCCATGGGTGACTGGCTCTTCATCGTCACGGGCTTTACTGCGGCCACGCAGCACATCGCGTAACGGTAACTCGAGGCGCAGCGTTAACGCTGAGGCACCCGGGCCGGGAAATAATTCTGCGTTGTGTGTTGCGGGTTCACTCCGCCCGGAGCTAGTCCAGACTGCTGTGATCAGGCTCAGCGCCACGACGTTGGCCAGCCTTTTCACGCCAAGCCTTTTGCGCAACAGACCACTCTCGGGTCGCACGATAGGATCTCCCCACACAGTCCCCCATACGGCCTCACCATACAGCGAAGACCCCTCTGCGGCAAAAAGTTGATGGCCAAGCGCCAGGGCAAACAAAATGTTCCAGCAGTGTCCGGAATCGCTTTACGCATTCGTTTAACTCATACACCACATCAATTTAAACGTGTAGAGGAGTGAGTAGGTGATGAGTGAAGTGAATGTAAACTGGTTTGAAATTCCCGTGTTGAACACCGCCCGGGCGGCAGAATTTTATGCAACTGTGCTGGGTACGCCGCTGGATACCATAGATGGCCCCGACGGCCCGATGCAGGTATTTGCAGGTAGCGACGGTCCAGCCGGAGCGTTATGGCCGGTGGATACACCGCCGGCACACGGCGGCGTCATGGTCTATCTCGGGTGCGATGATATTGATGCCGCGCTGGATCGAGCAGTTGGCGCAGGCGGGGCTATTGAATCAGCTCGAGCGTCGATTGGCCCATTCGGTTTTATCGGCCGGTTTCGCGATACCGAGGGTAATGTGGTGGCGCTGCACAGCCCGGCAGGGTAATTAGTTGTTCAGGTATTTGGTCAGTGTTGCGCTGGGTTCACCAAGGAGTTCTTCGGTGACTTGGCGCAACATGCCGGGGCTGATTTCATCGCGGGCCAGCAGGGTGCGCGTCACTTTGTCTATGTCAGCACCCTGGGTCTGTAGTTCTTTATCCAGTTCGTGCAGCAGTACAACTGCGCGCGCTGTATGCGCACCACTGGATGGATGTTTCAAGTCCGCTTTGTTGCGGTCGGCCCATCGCTCCAATTGGGCTAATGATTTGTCAAAGCGGGATTGGGTAATGCCACCGCTGCGCAACAGAATCAACAGTGAGTAATACTCCGCCAGACCCTCTACGATCCAGTCACCCTCATCTATTGCCGAATGAATGCCCGCCACGTGAGTGATTTCGTGGAGCAGGCTGGACGTCCCGTTTTCGCTGACGAGGGGCCTGTCAATATGCAGATACAGCGAACCCGGCGCAGATAGTCCCCCGCGCCACATCTCGCGTGGTGCGCCCGCAACCAGCAGGCGTTTCGGGAAGTCCGGGAAGACCTCAACAATATGGGGGAGTGTCCAATTCATAAAGGTAAGAATGTCTAGCCGAGGAAAACCCATGCCCGTGGGTGCAGCGACGGTAACAATGCGATCGCTGATGCTCTCCCTGCGGATGCCAATCTCACCGGCCACCATCCAGCCGGAAGGGCGGTTGTAAATTCGTCCTGCATCCAGGATCCGCTCGGGTTTATCGGATACGGGTCCGTAGCGAGTCTCAAAGCTCCATCGTTCTGGGCCCTGTAATTCCAGGTAAGAGGCAACCTTTTCACTGCGGGCCCCCTCTACTCGGGCCGCGGGGAATAGATCATCCAAGCGCAACAGCGCCCAGGTTTTGGTCTTGGTTGCATCACTGACAATGTCGCCAGCGGAAGTTTTACGCTTGGACTCGACCAACACCCGATAGCTTAACTGGCCTCCGTCAGCAGGCGGTTGCCAGATAATGCGGCCTTTGTTCTGCTCTACTTTGCCGTCACCGCTGACCAGTTCATAGGTGTCTGCGGGTGCATTGAAGTCTAGCAGTTCTACGGCCGCATCCGTCTGCTCAAGCCGGATGTTCACCTTGGCATAAGGGCTTTTGTCAAAGGTGGCAGTGAAGTAGGTGTTGGTGGTAGACGCATTGGCGCAACTAGTCAGCATGCACAACTTCAACAAGCAAACCGTAATGAGTCGGCAGCGTGAGGCATCCGGCCGCAAGCGGGCCGCTGTCAGCCGATCATTGCCCGTCATTTGACGTCAGGCTTAAGCGGGCGTTGATAAGAGGCGTCATCCATGCGTCCACCGCGAAGCGAATCCGGGGTGGCGGCAAAGTAGTCGTCTGTGGCCGGATCATTGCGCGCCCAGTCGTTCACCTCAGAGCGAAAAGCAATTTTCCACTCGCCCTGGCGGCGTTCGTAGCGGTCAACGTAGCGACCGGCGATAAACAGATCGCGTTCTTCACCATCCGTGACAATGCGGTGAAAGGCCTGAAAATACACCTCGCCATAGGCAGTCTCGCCTTCAACGTCGATGTTCACCTGGCCAATCATGTGGTGGTTTGCCAGGTGATCCTGCAGAGCACCGTAAGCCATATCAACAAAGGCGTCCGGGCCACCCTGGAAAAAACCATAATCGGTGGTGGCGTCGTCATGAAACGTGCTGCGCAGCAGTTCTCTGTCCAGCCGGTCGAGCCCGCGCATGTAGCGCCCCACCAGGTCAGTAATTTCCTGCTTGGCCAAAAGTTCGTCGATGGTCATGTTATGCCTGTAAGTAACTGTCCAGGGTCTTGTGAAAATGGCGGATCCGGGCTTCCTGATAGTTACCCAGCGTTTGTGCTCCCTTGGCTGAGGCTTTGATGCCGGCCCACTGTCGCTTGAAGTTGTCGGTATCTTGATCCAGTACAAACGACAGTCGGTTCTCTTTGAACGAGTCCACGCTGACATAGGGCTCGTCGATACCCAGCCGAACACGTTCAACCGGGGCAGGCCGCGGTCCGTTTGTGGGGACAGGGCGCAACATCATGATGTCGTGGATACACTTGTCAACGCCCAGCGGACGGAAGCGATAAATCAGAGGAATAACGATACCCGGGAAAAAACAGGCATTGGGGAACAAGTGGTATTCGATACTGTCTAGCATTTCACTATTGGATACGCCGGACAGATCAACATCCATTTCTGAACCCAGTGTTTTGCGCAGGATATCTGCGTGGGCCTGGCGTGCGGTCTGCCCTTCAGGCAGATCGTCTGCGTTGTGTCCGAGGAATGCAAACAGTTCTGCTTGACTGAATTGTTTTTCGAAGTGCGGGTTGCCTGCAGACAGGTTCTGCAGAAAGCGACTGACATGTGGGCTGAACGTATCGTATTGCGTATTTGCCCAGCTGGAAGAACGTAATCCTTCAGGGTGCGTTGCCAGAACGTGGTAAGCCTCCATAAATCCTTCCATGCACATTTTCCAGTTGCCGGGCAGGATTTTTTCGGTATGCAGAATAGTGTAGCGATCCTCAAGCGGCCATTGCGCAAAGTGTGTTGGCAGAACTTCCAGATAGTCGGTCAGTGGTGCGGCTTCGCGATCCAGGTTGATGAACACGAATCCACCCCAGGTTGCTGAAGGGATTTCAATCAGCCTGAATTCATCGTCTTTGATGTGGGGAAAGTCCCAGCGACAGGGGATCTCCCGCAAGCTGCCATCCAGATGCCATGACATGCCGTGAAACGGACAGCGCAGAAATTGTTTGCCGGTGCCGCGTTCGCCCGCCTCACAAAACTGCATGCCGCGATGAGGGCAGGAGTTCACATAGGCGTGTATCTTCTGGTCCTGCGCGCGGATTACGATGACCGAATAGTGTGCAATGTCATAGACGTAGTAGTCACCTGCGTTGGGGATATGCTCCTCTCTGCACGCCCACTGCCAGGTTTTGCACCACATCTTGTCCAGTTCCAACTGGTAGAATTCTTCACTGGTATAGCGGGACCAGGGGATATCTTCATCACCCAGGAAGGTGTAACTCTGTTGCGTCAACGCTGCAGGTGGATGATCTGCATCTGTGGCAATAATGTCCTGTGCACTGGGTCCGGGGCAGCGCGCTTCGCCGGGTTCCAGCCTGGGGTCACTTTGTGCGTAAATGTCTGGCATATGCTGTCGGTGGATTGCTCCCGGCCTTATCTTAAAAAAGAGTTGCAAAAAAGTCTGCTCAAGGGCCTGACAAACTCTTCAGAGAAAGTCTCTAACGTCATCCGCTTGAGTCTGGCATAGTCTGGACCAAGCATACCATTGCCATGAGGAATACACATGTTAAAGCCAGTTCAGTTGGGACGCAGCGGACTGCGAGGTTCGCAACTTTGTTTGGGGACCATGAATTTTGGCGTGCCCGGACGTGGTCACCAGGGCGACTGGACGCTGGGTATTGATGAGGCCAGGCCAATCTTCGAGGCGGCCCTGGAAGCGGGTGTCAGCTATTTTGATTGCGCTGACATCTACGGCCTGGGCGCGTCCGAAGAGGTGGTTGGTGCGCTGTTGCGGGAGTTGCTGCCCCGGGACGAATACGTGTTGGCCACCAAGGTATCCATGCCCATGGGGCGCGCGCCGAATCAGGGTGGTCTGTCGCGTAAGCACATTATGGAAGGCGTAGACGCCAGCCTGCGCAGACTGGGGCTCGACTATATTGACCATCTGGTGATTCATCGGCATCCCCATGGTATTCCCGGCTCGGTTGCCGCACCCATCGAGGAGTCGCTGGAAGCGCTCCATGATGTGGTCAAAGCCGGCAAAGTCCTTTATCTCGGCGCATCCTCCATGTTTGCTTGGCAGTTTACTGAATTGCAATTAACCGCTGCCGCTAACGGTTGGACCCAGTTCATCTCCATGCAGAACCATTACAATCTGGTTTACCGTGAAGAAGAGCGGGAAATGATTCCTTACTGTGCCAGCAGCGGTGTTGCGGTGATGCCCTGGTCTCCCCTGGCCCGCGGCATCTTGACCGGGGCGTATCAGGGTGGTTTTGCCGGGGGCAGCACCAGCCGCTCCCAGGGGGCAGACCGGCAGCGTACGGAGAGCCTGTATCACGGTGACCATGTGTTTCCCACTGCTGAGCGGGTGGTGGAAATTGCAGAGAAGTACGGCCACAGCCCGGCGCAGATTGCCCTGGCGTGGCTTCTCAGCAAACCCGCGGTGCAGGCGCCCATAGTCGGTGTGTCGCGCGTGGAACAAATGCAGCAACTGGCTGCTGCAGCCACCATCGAACTGGCGCAGGAAGACATTGATTATCTTGAGGCGTTATACCAGCCCGTACCTAATTTGTTGTCGCTGGGTGCTTCGTAAGCCCGGGAACCCAGGCGCTTTTTATTCAGCGGATTGCGGCTGGCTCTGCCGTAGGGCACTGACGCTGGAATAGGTGGACACACAGTAGGGCACCAGGTAGCTCAGCAGCACCTGAATCAGGTTCCGGGTGCTGAAGGTTTGATCCAGTACGGCGTGAGTATGATTGATCAGCGCCAGCAATGTCCCGACAAGTAGGGCCACCTTGAGTGCCCGGGACAGTACTTGCGCCG
>JBCCUW010000098.1:0-10648 GCA_039196385.1 Pseudomonadota bacterium | reverse complement strand
CTTTACCCGGGTTAATGACACGCATGCCTGCCATAAAACCCGCTATGTGTATGGCGCCGTGTTTAACCCGACCCGTCCGTTCAGTTTTGACGGGGTAATGAAGTATGACAACGCCACACAACAAACTGTCACCTACAAGTTTGGCGATCAGCGTTTTGGCGGTGAAGCGGTTTTTGCGCCCAAGGTTGGCGCTGCGGCTGAAGATGATGGTTACCTGATCTGTTTTGTGCAGGACGAGGGCACGGATCAGAGTGAATGTGTCATCATCGATGCCCGCGATGTGGCGGCGGGACCGGTGGCTACGATCCTGATGCCGTTCCGGGTGCCCTATGGATTCCACGCCGGGTGGGTGGGTAGCTGATTCGAGCGGGGCTTAGCGACTCAGTCATCTGATTGGGTTGGATTGTACAGCGCTTGCTCTGCAGCTGCGGCTTCGAACCAGACCTTGGGGACTCGGCCGGCGTAAGGCTCGTACTCGTAGCGGCAGGGTTGCTCCATCAAGCGTGGATCATCTTGTGCTTTGAGTATTTGCAGTAAGCGCTTTTCCAGTTGCGCCCGGTCCGTTGCATAAGCCGGGTCAGCGGCAACGTTGGTCATGTAGTTCGGATCGGTGCGCAGATCGTACAGCTCTTCGCGGGGTCTCTTGCCAAACGCCAGGTCGTATAACGGCTCTACATCATCCTCTTCACGGTGGGTGACCAGCCAGGCTTTGGTAGGACTGGCGTCCATATCTCGTAGTGTGACGAACGTATCGTGGGTGAGGTCGTGCGATGTGGGTTCCGGTCGTTCGTCATCTTGCAGCCCAATCGGATCGCCCATTGGCCAGCGGTCGGGCTCAAAGTTAATTATGTAGATGAAGTCCCGGGTGCGGATCGCGCGCTGCGGATAAGGCAGCATGCCCTGACGCGCATGGGCAATATGTCGCTCCCGACCAGTAACCACATGGTCACGTTGGGTTTCGATCTGACCGCTGCGCGGACTGGTGAAAACCGGCAGCAGGCTGTGCGCAGTCATGCTGGGTGGCGGTGAAATGCCTCCCACCTCGCAGAACGTCGGGCCGAGGTCCATCAGGTTAACAAAGTCCTCAACAATGCGGCCCGGTTCGATTTGTCCCGGCCAGCGCGCGGCCAGTGCGACTTCGCAGCCGATATCGTACAGATTGCATTTAGCGCGTGGCATACCTGGAATGCCGTGGTCTCCACTCACCACCAACAACGTGTCGTCGAGCACACCAGCGCTTTCCAGTTCCTCGATGAGGATTCCCAGGCCCGCATCCGTGGCCAGACACTCGCCCAGATAGTCTGCCGCGTCCTCGCGCACATCAGGTACATCCGGTAAAAATGCCGGCAGACGACCTGCCAGCGCGTCCGGGTCGATACTCCATAGCTTTTTACCCGAGCCGCGTTCCCAGGTGCGATGGGTATTGGTTGGCCCCCACCAATAACAGAACGGTTGATCTTCAGGCACCGCGTTGATGAACGACCGAATGTTGTTGCGGGTTTCGGTATACATCGCAGCTTTAGCCGCTTCGATACCCTCATGACCCGGACCAAAAGTCGCTGCATGACGCGTAACCCAATGGGAAAATTGATTAAAGTTGAAACCGGCAGGGTTAAATGCGGTGCGCTGTGCACCCATGGGTGCGTTCATGGTCATGCCCGGGCTCCACACTTTATAGGTGTGACCGATGAAATAACCGGCTTGTTGTTCCAGGAGTAGCGGGAAAGTCGGGATGGATTCGTCCCACATTGCACCCATCAGAATAGCGCCCAGGCCGGTTTGCCAGAAGTATTGCCCCGCCAGAATGGAACTGCGACAGGGTGTGCAGGATGGTGCCGGTACCAGCGCATTCAGAAACAGTGCACCTTCACGCGCCACCCGATCAAAGTGGGGTGTGTCGATTAGCTTGTTTAAACCGTCTGCAGGTTGATGGTCGGCGTACGCGCTTGCGTAACGCCCCCAGTCATCGGCAAAAGCAAAGACGATATTGGCTGGCATGCTACTGAGCTTGCAACTCCGCAAGCACCGCGTCAATAACCTCGTAACCCTTGCCCCAGCCGCCGCGCATGCCGTCTTTCATTTTTGCAAAACAGGCAATTTCAGCTTCAGTGGCATTGAATGGCGTTTGCGTGAGGCGTACGTTGGTCTGCTCACCGCTCTCCGTAAAGTCCACCGTTGTCAATAATATACGCGGCCAATCCGGCATCATCGGGTTAGCGGCGACGTTCCAGTCTGCATCCGCTGAGCAATGGAGCCAGACCAGCCGCTCCGGTTTGCTGATTTCTTTGAAAATGATCTTCTGGAAGTCAGAGCCGGCATCCATGCGCATTTCATTGCGCCATTCACCTTCCGGCATCAGGTCAAACTGATGGATTACAGTCTCCACACCGGGTCCGTACCAGCGCTGCAGGTAGTGCGGGTCGGTCCAGGCGAGCCAGACCAGATCACGCGGCGCGTTGAACAGGTGGTCCAGGGTAAATTCCGGCAGGTCACTCATGATTTGTCCCTCTTAATTTGTTGCAATTCGTGCAGCAGGTCGTCCAGTTGGTTAAAGCTTGTCCCCCACATGGGTCGAAAGTCGGCCAGCCAATCCACCGCGGGTAACATCTGTTCTGCTCGCAGCCTGGCCGGTCGGCGTTGCTGGTCGATAGTGCGTTCAATTAGGCCCGCCTGTTCCAGCACCTTGAGATGCCGGGATATGGCGGGCTGGCTGATCCGGAAAGGCTCAGCCAGTTCGTTTACCGAGGCCTCGCCACTCGCCAGTTGGGAAAGAATTGCCCGACGCGTGCCATCAGCCAGTGCGTGGAAAACTGCATCCAGATTTACCTGATTCATAAATCCTGCTTCGTATAATAATGTCGTTAAATAATCATAGTGTTATATAATCATGCGGCGATGTTCAGTCGAGGTCAAGCATGTTTTTTAGCAGGTGTGTTTCAGGTGTCAGCCAGTTGCTTCGCGTTCAGCGCCGGGTTCCAGGGTAAACCCGCTGTAACCCGCTTCTGCCACCTCTGACAGACGATCAAAGTACTGTGAGCCGCGCAGATGGCCGAGAAACTGACGCGGCTTACCTGGAATGTTCGCGCCCATATACCAGGAGTTGGTTTGCGGATACAACGTGCGGTCTGCGATCGAGTTGATCTCCCGGTCCCATTCCGCTTCTGCAGCTGGGGTGGCTTCAACCGCGCCCAGACCCTGTTGCCGCATGTGGCTGATGCAGCCGGCAATCCATTCGGTGGTCAGTTCGCCACCCAGTGGCATGGTAAAGAAAACGCCCGGAGCGCCGGGTCCGTGGATCATGAACAGGTTGGGGAAGCCGGCAATGGTGGCGCCCAGATAGTTGTCGAAACGCTCGCCCCATTTTTCCTGCAGACTGATGCCACCGCGGCCCTTGGGATTCATGTTCAGCATAGAGCCGCTCACGGCGTCAAAGCCGGTGGCCAGTACCAGCATATCTATCGGGTGTTCTGCCTCCTTGGTCTGGATGCCGGAAGTGGTGAACGCCTCGATCGGGTCTTCGCGCAGATCAACCAGCGACACGTTGTCGCGGTTGTAGGTTTCGAAATAGCCATTATCCAGGATGAGGCGTTTGGTGCCGAAGTAGTAGTCTGGCATCAGTTTACGTGCTGTTTCCGGGTCTGTGACGGTTTCACGGATTTTGTCCCGCACAAAGTCGCCAACTTCGTTGTTGAGATCTTTGTCACTGAGAACACCAACATAGCTGTTAATCGACAAGTGAATGCCGCCTTGTTCCCACAGCTTTTCGTAACGCGCGCGTCGTTCTGCTGCAGATGCGTCAGCCGCCCGGTAGCGGCTGGTTTTAAAAGGCCAGCCACCCCGGCGGCGCATGGAAGTACGCAGTTCCTGCCAGTTTTCCCGATATTCCGTCAGTTCATCGGGGGTCAGCGGGCGGTTGCGCGCAGGCAGGGAATACTGGGGTGTACGTTGGAATACCGTGACGTGTGCAGCTTCTTTGGCAATTTCCGGGATCGCCTGGATGCCTGAAGAACCGGTGCCAATGACGCCAACCCGCTTGCCCGCAAATGACACTTTCTCGTGGGGCCAGCGGCCAGTGTGGTAACACTCGCCGGCAAAATCATCAATGCCGGGATAGTCAGGCATATTGGCTACAAACAGTGCCCCAACAGCGCAGATCAGAAACTGGGCGGAAGCCGTGGCGCCGCTGTCCGTCTGAATAGTCCACTGCTGCTTGCCTTCATCATAGCGCGCATCGGTGACCCAGGTTTCAAATTGGATGTCCTTGCGCAAATCATGCAGATCGGCAAAGTGTTCCAGGTATGCCAGAACGGAGGCCTGGGAGGTTTGAGTTTCTGTCCATTGCCACGTATCGACCAGGTCCTGGGAGAATGTATAGGCGTAAAATGGGCTGCTGGGTGCGTCCACCCTGGCGCCGGGATAGCGGTTGTACCACCACGTACCGCCCACACCTCCGGCACCATCGAAGGCGCGCACATTCAGGCCCATTTTATCGCGCAGGTGATGGAGCGCGTACAAGCCGCCAAATCCTGATCCGACAATGATGGCGTCGTACTGCTGGCTGTTCTCAGTCATGTTCTGCTCCGCTGCATGATCCCAATCGCCTAGTGTACACCGGCATGTGTAGGCTAGCCCATTCTGGATGTGCTCTGCGTGTGCTTTCCATGTGTGCATGTGGGGTGCAACTCCAGGTTCTCTTTCCTGGCAGGTTATGGCACCGTAGCTTGCAACTACGGCTAGCAGCGGGACATATTGAAATGGCAGATAGTGCACCAACAATAGATTTTTATTGGGATCTGGGCAGCACCAATACCTATTTCGCGTTAAAACTGCTGCCGCCACTTGCAGAACGTTACGGCGCAGTGATTGCCTGGCACCCGTTCAACCTGGGGTATGTGTTTCAGAGCAATCAGTATCAGCTCATGCAGGAACCCAAAGACAAGCTGAACAACCGGCTTGTGGACCTGCAACGCTGGGCAAACAAATACAATCTGCCTTTTCAACGCCCGTCACACTTTCCCATTAAAACGGCTCGGGCTTTGCGGGGTGCACTGGCCATGCGCACTTTGGATCTGGAGATCCCGTTTATCAATGCTATTTTTACCGAGTACTGGGAGCGCGATAACGGCGCTATTGGCGACTATGTGGAGCTTCGCAAAGTTGCCGTTCAGCTCGGTGTTGATGCTGATGAATTTGAATCGCTCAGTGAGAGTGAACCGGTCCGGCAACAGCTCATCGATTCGACTAATACCGCCAGGGCCCACGGTGTCTTTGGCGCACCCAGCATGATTGTTGATGGCGAATTGTATTGGGGCAAAGACCGTATGGAGTTCATCGAAGACCACCTTAAGGCGCTCGTGACTTAGTCTAAATCCAGTCTTGCAATTGCTCAAAATACTGCCCTAACTCTGGCAGCAGCGAGCCTGTCTAGGTAATCGATTTTTTCACGTTTTCGTTGTCTGCAATCGATGCACCTCCCTGGGCGGTCTGCTTCTTGCGGGCCTCACTCCACTGATCTATTTCCTCTTTCGGCACGCCGTAACCGAGACCGCGCTCCACCCCGGGTCTGGCGCGTACCCGGTCCACCCAGGCCATTACTCTGGGTTTGGTGGTGATATTGATCTTGCTCCACTTCCAGCCGCGAATCCATGGATACAAGGCGATGTCAGCAATGGTGAACTGCTCGCCACACAACCAGGGGTTGTCGCCCAGCTTGTTATCGAGAACCGCCACCAGGCGCAGTGCTTCGTTGTTAAAACGCTCCAGCGGGTGTTGTTTCAGATCATCCGGTACATTGTCCATGTATCGGGTGTAGCTTAACTTGTTTCCGAACACCGGCCCGACGTTAGCGGCCTGCCAGTAAACCCAGGGAATGACCTCCCATTTACGCTCGTCCAGCGGCAACAGGTCGGTGGGGTGTTTTTCCGCCAGGTACTGCAGAATTGCGCAGCTTTCGATGATATCCACCCCGTTGTCCCGCAGGACGGGTATTTTCTGATTCGGGTTGCGCGCGACAAAATCGTCTGCAAATTGCTCACCCTGGTTGAGATTGATGATGCGTGTTTCTACTTCGCCGATATCCACACCCGCTTCAATCAGCTCTTCCAGCATGATTGACACTTTCCAGCCGTTAGGGGTTGGGGATGTCCAGAATTCCATCATGGCTTTTTCCTCAAGTTGGTTGTGCAATTAGTGAGATAAACAAATCCACGCGCTGGCGCAGTTGGTTCTGGCTGCGGCCCATGCGGGAATCAACCCGCAGCCCCTGCAGCAAAGTCGCGGTCAGTGCGGCCAGATCGTCTGGGTCCAGTGCTTGTTTGAGTTCGCCGCTGGCCTGGGCGTCGCAGAGGTAGCGCAGACAGCGTGATTCAAGATCCTGCAGATAGCGGTTGGCAATTTTGTGCAACTGGGGTTCTACACCTTCCAGCTCGAGCACCGAATTAACCAGCAGACAACCACGCCGGCGCTGTGCGGGGGCAAGTTTTATCATGGTGACGTCGAGGAAGTTGCGCAGGGCTGTGAGCCCTTTGCGCGTGTGGTGCCCGGTGGCGCTGGCGGATGCGGCGTGATACCGCTCCAGTACGCACTCGAACAGCGCTTGTTTGCTGCCGAACGCGGCATAGAAACTTCCTTTGCCCATGCCTGTAGCGTGCAGCAGGTCGTTGAGCGAGGTTGCGCGATAGCCTTTGCGCCAGAACAACTCCAGCGCTTTGCGCAAGGCATCATCGCGATCAATTTCTACGGGACGCGCCATTTTTTAAATGACCTCTTTTGGCTGACTTTTATTGTCTGACCTTTGTTGCCTGACCTTACTTCGAAGTGTTATGTACCAATTAGTCCATAATAGCGTTATGCTGCCCGGAATTGAAGACATACGGAACCACAAGCATGGATATCGTTCGCACACCGGACACCCGCTTTGAAAATCTGCAGGATTATGCGTTTGCACCCAACTATGTTGATGTTGATGCCGGTGACGGCACCACACTGCGTATGCACTATGTTGACGAGGGGCAGGGCGAGCTGATTCTGTGTCTGCATGGTCAGCCGAGCTGGTCTTATCTTTACCGCAAGATGATTCCGCTGCTGGTTAACGCGGGTTACCGTGTCATTGCGCCGGACCTGGTGGGTTTTGGTAAATCGGACAAACCCACCGACCGTGGGGACTATACATACGCCAATCATGTGCATTGGATGGGGAGTTTTGTCGCCACCCTCGATCTGTCCAACATCACCCTGGTTTGTCAGGACTGGGGTAGCTTGATCGGCTTGCGCGTTGTGGCAGAAGACCAGGCGCGCTTTGCGCGAGTGGTACTGGCCAATGGCGGCTTGCCGGATGGTACCGGGATACCGGAAGCGATGGCGCCGCAGTTGCACGCGCTTCTCAGTGAAACACCGGCGCTGCCCGCGCAGGAGATGTGGGCAAAGTTGGCGGGGCCCATGGAAGATCGGCCGCCGTTCATGTACTGGGTGCGCCATTGTGATGAACACCCCGATTTTCATCCGGCAGAAGTGATGCGCATGAGCCTCAAGCATTGTGATGAGGAAGAGTATCGTGCCTGGGCGGCGCCTTTTCCCGATGAAACGTACATGGCGGGCGCACGACAGTTTCCCTCACTGGTCCCCATTATTCCGGACAACCCGGCAATTGCCGCAAACAAGGCGGCCTGGGCGCAGTTTGCGTTGTTTGAGAAACCTTTCCTGACCGCGTTCGGCGACTCCGATCCGGTCACGAGAGGGGGTGAGAAGCGCTGGATCGAAACCGTACCGGGCGCCCAGGGCCAGGCGCATACCATTCTGGAAGGGGCCGGACATTTCTTACAGGATGATGTGGGTCCGGCGCTGGCCGAGGTGGTGATTCAGTTCATGCAGGCCAACTGAATCTGCCTCATTCAGGTTTCTGCTTGGGCTGATTCGGCACTCGCAGCCATGGCTGCCTGATGTTGTTGTTCGTCGAGGGAAAAGCGAGTGAGCAAAGCAATGGCGACAATGTGCAACACGCCGGGCAGGGCAGAGGCCAACAGCAGCATGCCGGTTATGGTGCCTGCGCTCTGGCTGATGTTCGGCACAAAACCGGTCATGGACAACATCATGCCGACCGCCCACACCGCCAGGCCCCCAGCCGCCTTCTGGGCAAAATTCCACGCCGCAAAATAGGTGCCTTCCTTGCGTTGTCCAGTCTGGGCGTGATCCCAATCGATCACGTCCGCCTGGAGTGACTGACCCACCACAGCGCCACAGCCGTGCATCAGCCCCAGGGCGACACTGGCAGCCACCATAATGGCCATGTCGCCCTGGCCAAAAAAGAAGATGGAAAAGAAGATCAGCACTTTCCCGCTGAGCGACCACAACCAGGCACGTCGCTTGCCGAATCGTCGCGAGATAACAACCCAGGCGGGAATGGAAATGAGAATCGCAGCAATCGCGCTGGAAAGATAAAGAGCCGTTCTGCCAGGAGACACCACAACATAGTCCGACAGGTAAGGTAGCAGAACGACCAGTGCGCTGAAGCCGATCTGCTCCAGGAAAAACACGCCGATCAACACGCGGGCGTTATTGTTTTTGACGACGTCGCCAAATGCGCGAATCGGGTTGGTGCTGCCTTTGCCCTGAAATTCCGCGCGTTCGCGCAGAAACAACACGGGCAGTAGTAACAACAGTGCAGCAAACGCCCCCATAGCCAGAGCCAATTGGCGCGCGAATGCCCGCGGATCATCGGCTGCTTCCAGAAAAAACAGGGCACCGGTGGCGGCGAACATGCCGAGGCTTTCGACAATCTGCAAAATCGCGAACACGCGGGTACGGTCGTGATAACCGCGATCCAGCTCTGCCGCAAACGCCAGATGCGGAATGCGGAAGGCGGTGTAAGCCGTGTAAAACAGCAAAATTGCAGCCCCCACCCAGAGGGTCAGGCCACTACTTGAGAGGGTCTCTGGCGGACTCCATAACATGACGACAGCGGCGCCGAAGGGCAGGGCGGTCCCCAGCAGCCACGGCCGCCGCCGCCCGAGTCGGGTGTTGGTCCGGTCAGACAACCAGCCAGCCAGCGGATCGGTAATGGCATCCCAGAAGCGCGCGAGTAGCAGTAACGAACCGATCACCGCCGGAGCCATCAACAGGACGTCAGTGGAAAACTTCAGGAGGTAAAAACTGACCAGCGTGTTCGCCATAAAAACGCCGAAAACGGGCGAACTGAAAATCAGCAGTTTAGATGTTGGGGTACGTTCTATGGTGTTCTGCTACAAGTAGGTGCTGCGTGCCAAGTATATAGAGCCCAACTGGTAATTCACCAGGGTAACAGGGTGCCATCTTGATGCCTGAATTCCGGTGGTGTGTCCGGTCCCAGGTGATCCATCTGCCGGGCAAGCCCGGCTGCAGATTCATCAGGTGAGGTAAACGAATCCCACTGCGGCGCCTGGCGGGTCATCTGCGTCGCTACGGTGCCGGGATGCAGCAACTTCACGTAGACATCGCGATCGCGAAATTGATGATACAGATTGATTCCCAGCATGTTCGCTGCAGCCTTGGACATGCGGTAGCTGTACATGCGGCCGGATTGATTGTCTCCCAGTGAACCCATGCGGCTGGTCACAATGCCGATTCTGGCGCCCGGAGCGAAGTTTGCCGACAACGCGTTAACGACACGCAATGGCCCCAGCGCGTTCAGGTTGTAGTGCTGCAGCATGGCGTCAAAATCGAACTGCCCCCATTTGTCGGTGGCGCCGATGCCTGCCACATGGATCAGCACATCAATTGAAGCATCCTGCATAAGGTCCGCCATGTGATTGACGGCCGCGTCACTGGTGACATCGATCGCGGGCACCACCCGGACATCCGGAACGTCTTGCCAGGCGTCTCCTGCGTGCTGGCACACCTCTGTGAGCTGATCCCCGCGGCGCAGATATTCACGCACGAGACCGGCGGCAATGCCGCGATCTGCCCCCACAATGACCACATGGCTCATATCCTTCGCCTCTGCTTATTCCAGATCAAACGTCATACCGGCATTGTTCACCAGGCGGGTGATCAGAGCTTCACCCATCGCAGGCGCCGGGGTGTAGATGCCGCCGGGTAAATCCGTACAGTCCTGCACCAGACACAGTGCGCTTTCGGCCAACATTTTTGAAGTTGAGCCATACCCCGGATCCATGTCGCCGGTGACCGCGGCCCGCAGGGTTTGTCCGCCGTCATTGGTGCCGATAAACAACACATCGTAATGGCCTGCTTCGCGACTGGCTTTGGAGGGTCCTTCGCCAGGCTGGGGTACATCGTCACCGGCCAGTGGATTGGTGCTGGCAACCGCTTTGGCGGCGGCTTCCCCCTGCTCACCGGGCCCCGTCATCATCATCTCGTCGTACAAAAAATCCGCGCCGTAGCGGTGTTCCAGCAGTGCATTAGAGCGGTGCACATTTTTGGTGTTGATGGCCGCCATGATGAACGGTGCTACCCAGCTCTGTGCCACTTCGTCGAGATAAGGTTGTTGGTCTGCCGGCTGTTCGGGTCCGCTGAACCCATCCGCCAGCGCAAACGGATTGGTCAGCACTGCGACCAGTTCCGGTCGCTCGCCGACGGCGGCCATGGTTGCCTGCAGCGAAGCCGCGGTCCCACCGCGGAACTCACCAACCATGGCGCGCACGCGGCCGCGCACCCG
>JBCCUW010000097.1:0-10653 GCA_039196385.1 Pseudomonadota bacterium | reverse complement strand
TTCCCCGCCGCTGAAGACAATGGCTTTGTGGAACAAGCCGGCGGCAGCTGGGGCACCAAGCAAGGCCAGCACAGATCCTGCACCCGCACTTTCACCCCAGATGGTCACGTTGGCAGGGTCACCGCCGAACGCCGCAATGTTCTCCTGCACCCAGCCCAGGGCGGCAATTTGATCCTGAATACCCAGATTGGCGCTACCCTCATAACATGAGCCAAGCTGCTGCAGATTGAGGAAGCCAAACACCCCCAGCCGGTAATTGACCGTCACGACAATCACGTGGTTGTGACGCACGATATTGGCGGGGTCGTATTCGTTGCCCGAACCGCTGGTGAAAGCCCCCCCATGCAACCAGACCATTACCGGGGCGGGGGTTTGTGTATCTGCAGGTGCAAAAACGTTCAGGAACAGACAGTCTTCACTCTCGTCACCCGGCAGTTCCAGGCCCGCATAAATGTCTTCCACCATACCGACCTGAAAGTTGCGCCCACCATAAGTGGTAGCCGCAACGGGGGCTGTCGCGGCAGGGACGGCCTGGGGCGCACGAAAACGCAAAGGGCCCACCGGTGGCTGCGCATATCTGATGCCGACGTACTGTTTAACACCATCGACGCAAAGACCGCGAAATTCTCCCGCAGGTGAACTCGCAATGGTCGTTGCCGCTCCGCTGGATGCAGCCATATGTCCTCCCAGATCAACTGCCGATCACTCAGGTATCAGCGCAGAATGTGGGGACAGAGTAGACAGCGGATGGATTCGGTACGATTGCAGATTGCGCCAGAGTCTTGATAATTCAGGCCAAAGCGGCTTTATCAGCTAACTCCGAAATTTTCAGTTATGCTGCTGGCGCCACTCAGATGGGGTCACGCCCAACCAGGCGCTGAAGGCGCGGGTAAAGGCTGCCGGGTCGGAATATCCCATCCGGTAGGCCACCGCGGCAATCGTCAGCTTGCCGTTACCCAACAGATTTTGCGCCCGCTCAGCCTGAACCTGAGCAAACAGTTGGTTATAGCTGCTGTCCTCAGCCGCCAGGCGGCGGGTGAGGCTGCGTTCGGAAATGTTCAGCAGATTAGCTATTTCCGGCTTGGTCAGCGGCGGTGATGACGCCCAGAGCCAACGAATCACCTGGTCGCGCAGCGTAATATCGTCGGTCAGAATGGCAGATTCTTTGCCGACAAGTTTCATCGCCAGGCGAAAGCTGATCTCATGCGCACGCCGGGGCACGTTCTGCAGGAACCCGGGGTGATACACCGCCGCAGCATGGGGTGCTTCGAAACGCACCGGGAACGGCATCAGTTTGGCCACCACAGACCAGTCCGGCGGTTGCACAAAGGGTAGCTGCATTTCTTTAACCAGCGCCCGGTCAGACATAATGTCCATCGTAATCGCGAAACTTGCCGTAACGTCTAACAACAGCGCATATTTGTAGGTCGCTTCAATATCTTCCGCCGCGGTGAACGGCAGCAGGTTTTTGTCCAGATGGTAGTCGACCCTTTCTTCGGTTGCTGACGTCGACAACACCATGCTGCTGCGCCCCCAATTTGCCTGGGGATATTGCAATATCGCGCGAAACGCATCGAGTATGGTCGGGGCACTTTGCCAGGCCAGCCCCAGCGCGCCGAACATATTGACCCGAGTCCCCAGCATCCGCATGCAAAGGCTCACTTCTGCAGAAACACCGTCAGGCATGTGCTTGCAGATTTCGTTAATCAGTTCGAAGTCTTGATCCAGCGAAATCGGGAAGCTGGGATCATCATACGCGATCGCGGGTAAACCCACGCCGCTGAGGATGCTGACCGCTTTTGTCCGGTCGATGCCCACCGCTTCAAGCTGCCCCAGAATACCGCCAATCGTCCGTTGTGCCGAAGCCAGGTTACCGGTGGCAATAACGGTATTGCCCTGCGCCGTATCTCTTTGCACGCGATTATCTCGTTGCGCCACAGTGGCCTAATTTATCAATAAGCTGGCGTAATCTGCAATCGCTAGTGGGGGTCGCCCCGCCTATCCTGCGAACCATATCCGCAATATACAAACGGGAGCAATTCGTGACTTCAACAGAACATTTTGATGTGGTCCTGATTGGCGCCGGCATTTCCGGCCTGGGTATGGCGCATCATCTGCAGGAAAAGTGTGCAACCCGAAAGTTTGTGATTCTGGAGGAAAAGCACACGTTTGGCGGCACCTGGGTCACCCACACATATCCGGGCATCCGCTCCGACAGTGACCTGTATACCTTCGGTTATGCCTTTAAACCCTGGACTGGCGCGCCGATTGCGGACGCGCAGAGTATTCTGGGTTATCTGGAAGAAGTCATTGAGGAAGACCAGTTAGCCCCGCATATCCGCTACCAGCACAAGATCACTGCCGCGCACTGGTCGAGTGAAGACCAACACTGGCGGCTGGTGGTGCAAGACATGGCAGCGGGCAACGACGTGCATCTGACGTGTGACTTTTTTATCTGGACCGGCGGTTACTATAACCACGCGCAAGGTTATACCCCCGATTGGCCGGGTATGGATCAGTTTACCGGGCGTATTGTACATCCCCAGACCTGGCCGGAAGACCTGGACCTGAAAGATCAGCGGGTGGTGGTCATCGGCTCCGGTGCAACCGCCGCCACGCTGATTCCCAACATCGCGGATCAATGTGCCCACGTCACGATGTTGCAGCGCTCACCCACCTATTTCTGGACCGGCGAAAACCGCAACGAATTGGCCGATCGCCTGCGCAACCTGGAAGTACCGGAAGCCTGGGTACACGAGATTGTGCGCAGAGACCTGTTGCGCACCCAACAGGAAATACAGGCGACCGCAGCCCAACACCCTGAGCACATGAAAGAAGAACTGCTGAAAGTGGTGCGGCAACACGTGGGTGAGTCGTTAACCGCAGCCCACTTCACGCCCAGTTACCGACCCTGGCAACAACGGCTGGCTTTTGTGCCGGATGCGGACCTGTTTAAGGCAATCACCAAGGGCCAGGCCAGCATTGTCACTGACCACATTGAACGCTTTACCCCGAACGGCATTCAGCTGCAATCCGGCGATACGCTGGAAGCGGACGTGATCATCACTGCAACCGGATTCAACGTCGTCTCCGTCGGCGGTATTGAGTGCACATTTGACGGTGCACCCCTGCTGCCCTGCGACGCGTTCACCTATCGCGGCCTGATGCTTTCCGGCTTCCCCAATTTTGCCTTCATGTTTGGCTACCTGCGCACCAGTTGGACGATGCGCGTTGACCTGGTGGCTGAATACCTGTGTCGCCTGCTGAATCACATGGAAGCCAAACACGCCCAGGTGGTGACGCCGCAGCTGCGCCCCCAGGACAAGGATATGCAGAAAAATCGCTGGATCGCGGAAAACGAATTTAACCCGGGTTACATGAACAGGGGCATTCACCATATGCCCAAAAGCGGCGACCACGAACCCTGGATCTTCTCACCGGACTATTACGTCGAAAAGGAAGAGATGCCGCACTTTGACCTGGACGAAGACGCCCTGATCTATGAAATAACGGACAGCAACAACGGATCGTAATCGCTGAGAAGAGAAGAGAAGAGAAGAGAAATTATGAACGTGAAAGACAAAACGATTGTAATTACCGGCGCTGCTTCGGGCATTGGGCGAGCGCTGGCACTGGCCTGTGCACAACGCGGCGCTGTGGTGGCCCTGGCAGACATTAACCACGCAGAGGTGCTGGCCACCCAGGCGCAGACGGGGCTGCCCGCAGACCGCAGTTCTGCACACCAGCTGAATGTTGCAAGTTTGGCGGAATGGCAGAACTTTAAAGCAGAGGTGATTGCGGCCCACGGCCCCATTGACGGGATCATCAACAATGCCGGTGTCACCTTTGCCGGTTCTGTCGAAGACACTGACTACGCACAACTGGAGCGGGTCATGTCGATCAATTTTATGGGCATGGTCTATGGCAGCAAAGAATTCCTGCCGCTGCTCAAGCAGCGCCAGGAGGCCTTCATCGCCAACGTCTCCAGTGTGTTTGGCTTGTACGCCATGAAAAATCAGTCGGCCTACTGCGCCTCGAAGTTTGCGATTCGCGGCTTTACCGAAGTGTTGGCCCAGGAGCTGAAAGATACCAGCGTGAGCGTATGCATTGTTCACCCCGGCCACATCGGCACCAACATCGTGCTGCATGCCCATCAACAAGGCAACGTAATCAGCTCACAACTTTCAGACGCTGAACAAAACAAGTGGGCCAACGCCTTTAAAGCCACCGGTATGGCACCGGACCAGGCAGCGGCAATCATTCTGGATGGGCTCAGTCGCAAGAAGCGTAAAATTGTCGTGGGCCGGGACGCGCAACAGGGTGACCGGCTGAGCCGTTTGTTTCCCGCACGCTACGTTGACGCTGTTAACAAAGCGGCACCCTGATCATGCAGGCACTTCGTGCAGACATCAAAAAACAGACGATTAACACTGTGGTCGGAAACTTTCTGGGCCACGCCGGGATTACGTACTGGGTGAAGTACAACACCGGGGATACATCCGCACTGGGCACCCAGGGGTACATTGCCGACTTCCTCGTCACCGGCCTGCTGTTCAGCGGCATTCTGAGCGGTATATTCATACTGTGGTTTCGCCGTCGCTCAGAGCGGGATGGATTTGTCGATACACCCGAGAACACATGGACCTGGAACTGGCTACCAGAGCGAACCTGGCCGACGGTATGCGTCATAAGCTTGTGCGGGCTGGGCAGCGTTGCCCTGCCTCTAGGGATATTCTTGATCATCTGGGGAACACCCGCCCTGTCCCCGGCTGCCGTGGCGCTAAGCAAGGGTATCTGGGCAGCCATAGCGGCGGCAGTGATCGTACCAGTGGCATGTTATCACGGCGCCGGGAAACGCCCGGCTCAAAGCTGGGGAGGGTGGGCTCGAGATATAGTAGCGCCGGTAAGTTTTATCCATTCTCTGAAAATGAAACCCAATCCACCGCGCGCGGCGACTGGCAAAAGGGATCTGACGGCCAAATACGGTGACCCACCCCGCCAGACCCATCTTCAACGAGCGATTGCTGGGACGTCGATAGCCATGCAAGAGTGACGCGTAGTTGTGCGTTTCAATGTAGAAAATCCCCCGCTCATCAAAGGGACGACCGGCAAAGTTCTGTTTCAGCCATGCGCCCATGCGTGACAGATTTTTCTGCCGGTGATCTTTGTGGGTCCAGGATTTATAGCCATAGCGAAACCCCTCCGGAACCACAACTTCCAATTGATCGGTGACGGGCGCGGAAACACGCGTGTTAAAACTGAACCCAACTAGCTCTCCTTCAAACACGGTGAGATGGGCTTCATCCTGATTGGCAAGCGCTGCATCCAGAAATTCCTGGCTGAGTTCAGGATGGCCCACGAAGGGTAAAAAATCCGCATACTCAGCCAAACGCGATTCATAACCTTCGGGTATAACCGGTTTCTGCGGCCGTAAATCGGGTCGATCCGAGGAAACCATAACGTAATGAATATGAAAACCCAGGTAGCGGGCAAGAACATTCATAATTTCCCAGTAGATCGCGCGCCGCCAACCCCAGTTGTGCAAACGCCCGCGAAAGGCCTGGCGTTTGTGAGGTTTCTGCCTGGCTTGTGGTTTACTGGTTGCGGATGGCGCGGTATCTGAAGCGTCGGAGGCCGATTCTGACGCGGCCTCGCTCACTTCTGTTTCCACCGATTTATCCCCGGTTGTTTGCATCACAAGTAGATCCCTGTCTCGGACGTTTTTCTTATGGCTTGTTAGTGACTACTTATCACTTAATGCTGAGTATTGCACACTGCGTTTGCGCGACAAGTGTACAATGTCTTGCCAGTCTGAAGCCCATGTACTGGTCACAGTTTTACTTCACAAGAAGGACATTATGTCGATAAAACCCGCGAGCCCATCCGATCTGCCAGGGATTGGTATTGTGGTGCAGGAAACAGGGTTGTTTCCACCAGATCTGCTGGCAGAGATGATCGCCCCCTATATTGCTGTCCCCGAGGGGGACGAGCGATGGTTGGTTGCGCTTGACGACAGCCAGGCGGTTGCCGGTTTTGCTTATTTCCGTGCTGAGCCCATGACGGAAGGTACCTGGAACCTGCTGGCGATTGGTGTGCGCAACCAAGCCAAGGGGCAGGGTTTTGGCAGCAAACTCATCAGCGCAGTGGAGCAGGCGCTGGCCCAGGAGCGATTGTTGATCATCGACACGTCAAGCCTGGATGAGTTTAACGATACGCAGGCTTTTTACGTCAGCCACGGCTACCACCGCGAAGCGGTGATTGAAAACTATTGGGCAGACGGTGACGACAAGGTGACCTTTGCCAAAGCACTGCAAGGCTAGTCAGTTGAACAGCGCTGGCGTCCTGATGCCCAGGCGCTGCGCCGCGTTGTCTGCACTGGCAATCGCCAGCGCTTTCAGCTCTAGATCAAAGTGAATTCTGGGATGTGTATGTAAACCGTTGATTTCTTCAACAAATCTCCCCAGTTGTTCTTTGTTCACCCCACCAAACGCACGGGAGATTGAACGCAACAGGTGCGGGTCGCCCATGTGCCAGATTGTCTCCTCTTCATTTTCGCCATAAGCCCGCAACATGGCCAGGCACACCGCAATCTCTGTATCCACTTCCAGAGAGCGCCACGGCTCCTGACGTAGAAACTGGAGTAACTTTTCCGCCTGAGCGGGCTTCAGCGGCGTCACGTCAGGAATATCCACGCCTTCGGCCAGATCCACCAGAATGCAGAAATCAACCGAGTCCTCTTCAGCAATATCCGCTAAGGCCTGCTCCGCCCCTTCTGACAGCCCTGCGCCCAGCAGATCACTGACCAGGTCGCGAAGCTCTTCAGCTCGACTCAGGTAGTACTCCGCGTCACCGCGCAGGCGATCGGTTCGCACATGGACATAGTCGCGCCAGCCAAGCAGGGGTGTAATCGACATGGCAAATCCTCCAGCTCTGTCTCATAAGCTAGCGACTCCGGATCGAAAGTGAAGGAACAAAAGGCGTTAAAAAAGCATCTGCTAGGACAAAAAGATGCTATGCGAGCCTCCTGCGAAGGCGAATCAGGGGCTGGCAGCAAGTATCCGGGCGAGATGCTCGAACACCACGGCATTAAACATAAGACCGCCATGCGTGCCTGATACTTCGATGTTGTCTCCATAAGGCATCTGACTCATCGCTTGAGGCACGATGGGGTCGGTGGGCGAATACAGCGAGGTCACCGACAGCGTTTCCCCCGGCGGCGTGAACACCAGGTCAACAAACTCACAATCGCACAGCGGTGATTTGCAGCCGGGGTCCAGGAGCCGTGTCAAATTGCGGCTGGCATTAAACAGCATCCGTCTGGACCCGGTATCCGCATCACCCATCTGCTGCGCGTAGCCCTGCATGCCATCGCGACCGGCTTGCAACATCCCGCCCAACGGGGAACCAATTAAAACCAGTTTGACGACACGCTGAGAATACTTGCTGGCAAGGGCCTTGGCCAATAAACCACCGCGACTGTGACCAACGATGGCCACCGGTGCATCGCTACTGTCCAAAAGACGGCGCAGCGGCCGCTCCGCGTCAGCGACCAAACGTTTCGGACAACCCGCATTCCAGAGGATAGATGACGGCAGAGGTTGATAATGCATACGGCGCAGCCACTGGCGCATGGTGCGCAGGTACAGGTCGTTGCCCATCAGTCCGGGGATCACCAGCACCGGCATACCATCACCCTTGGGTACGCCTTCACCACGATAAACGGGGGCACTTCTCAGCTGCCAGTATTCACGCCCGGCCTGCCATTCCGCCAGTGATGTGTCTGCCATAGCAATCTCCCCTCAACTCGCCCGACAAAACGGACGCCCTCAGGCCATCTTACTGTACACGAAAGCCCATCGCTTATTCCGCACCTGAAAACGCGGTTCAAGTCTTGACTGTGCGGGGTGAGCTTGTAGAATGCGCCGCTCTCTCAAGTGTCCCCTTCGTCTAGAGGCCTAGGACACCGGGTTTTCATCCCGGCAACAGGGGTTCGACTCCCCTAGGGGACGCCATCTTACCTTTCGATATCTCAGCAGTCGTGTAACCAACTATTTCGCTGGAAACAGATGCGCCAGCATCTCCTCCGCGGTAGTCACCACCTCAAGCAGTGACGCGATATAAGCCTCTTCATTAAACCGGCGCTTACGCCAGGTCTCGGCAACATGCACGTTGGCGCCAAACAACATGCAGGCGATCAGCATCGGGCGAATGTCAGCATTTGGGTCTACCCCCATATCCTCCGCAATGCCTTCAGCAATGATCTCACGATAGCGGGATAAAGCATCTTGTGCCTCGGGCGTGAGAATCGGCAACGATTGCGCGCTCGCGTTAATGTGATCCTGTTGGGTAATTTGTTTAGCGTTCAGCTCTACCCATTGGCGCCAGGCACTGATGGCGTCACTTTCTCTCTCCAAGAAAAACGTCTCAAATTGTTCAACGCTCTGTTGCCAGATGCCCGCAACGATGTCTGCCTTGGTCGGAAAATGTCGGATGAGGGTCTGCAAATGCAGCCCCGCACGCTCTGCGATCGCTGTTTGTGTCGTGGCTTCGTAACCGTCGCGGCTGAAGAGTTCGAGCGCAGTCGTGAGCAAACTGTTCCGGGAAGCGGCTTTTCTGTCTCGTCGTGAACCTGCGTTCATAAGTGATCCGTGATTAGTGACGGCTAATTGTATGCGAAATCGATATATAAAATTTAGTATAATTTTTTATATATAAAGTATATAGTCACATCCCACGATCGACATGGAGATGGGACTGCACCAATGAGCACGCTCAAATACGAGTTCTGCAGCGCAGGATGGATAGATCAAGCCAGGGTTTTTCTTGAAGCAGCGGCTCAGGGACAGGATCTAAGCAAGGTGCAATTGATCTTCAGTGAAGTGTTTACCGGCGCGCCGGTCCATCTAAACCCTGATTCTCACGGCCGCATTGGCTGGTACATGCGCATTCACAAGGGTGATCTTGAAGTCGCCGCGGGCATTCCGGCGGCGGCCGACTTCCGCATCACCGTGGACTACCAAACCATTCTGCCGGTGACTCGGTTGGTATTCGAAGGCAACCCGGAGGCCATGCAGGAAGCTGGACGTATTGTCAGCGAGGCCATGGCGGACGGCCGCATGACCCGCGACGGTGACGAAAACGAAATGGCGAAGGTGCCATGGTTTATCGGCTTACACGATGCCATGGCACTGCAAACGGCCTAGACAACCCTCTATCCGCATTTCAAAAGGCAACCAATATGAATGAAGCAAGTTTTTTTAGTCAGACAAGCGGCGACCCCGCCCTGAGCAGAGTACTCAGCGAAATTGATCGGTTAGGTCTGAATACTGAACTTATGACGCTGGAAACGGAGGGTTACGTGATACTGCGCGGCGTTTTATCCGCTAAGCACATTGAACGGGCGACAGCGGCTATTCAGAGACGCGTTGAAGGTGAGGTTGGCAAAGAGATCGATCTGCAAACCGCAACTGCGGAAGACTTCGAGAATATGGCCTATGTGCCATACATGCTCTACGACGATGAGGTCTTTGAAGAAATTCTCATGCTCGAGAAACCTCTGGCCCTCATGACGTACTTGCTGGGGGAAAGTTGTTTGTTATCCAGCATCGGCTGCCATTTCAAAGGCATGGGCGAGATGGGTGTGTTACCGCTGCACAGCGACAATGGCAACGGTATTCCACAGCCATTCCCGCCGCATTCACTCTGCGCAAACATCAACTATGCGCTAACGCCATATAGCAAAGAAGAAGGTGCGCTGGCGATTGTGCCACGCAGCCACAAGCTGGCGCGCAGCCCCACCGTACCCGAGATGAGTTTGTCGGGAGACAGTGCAAATCCCGATGCGCTGGCCATGGACCTGAACCCGGGGGATGCAGTGATCTGGCATGGCAACACCTGGCACGGGTCTTTCCCGCGTCAGGTGCCGGGCATCCGGGTCAACCTTGCCGTCTTTTTTGCCCGGCAATTTGTCGTCACCCAGGAACAACACAAAGGTGTTGTGCCGCAGGCAGTACTTGAGCGACATGCCGACGATGAGCGGTTCCTCAATCTGCTGGCAGGCAAGCAACCGTACGGATGGCAGGCAGAAGGGCCGGACTACGCAGTCATGGCAAAAGCGCCACGAGGGCTTTTCGACTGAATCATTTGTGCCGCGACAGTGGCCAACGATCGTGTGGGGGAGGGAAAAATGAATACGCGCGTCTACACCATGAAAGTTCTGTTAGTCCTGATTGTTTTTGTGAGTGGCGGGCCAAAGGCTATCGCCGAGCAGAATGAAGGGTACATCGAAGAGATTGTCGTCACGGCTACGCACCGTGACACGGCAATGATGGATACGCCTTTGACGATCTCTACGCTGACCGAAGACGTCATGATTGACAAAGGTATTATCAACATACAGAACTTGTACCAATCCATTCCGGGGCTGGCGTATCGCAGCAACTCGAGCACCTATAACACCATATCGGTGCGCGGCATATCGCCACCCGGTGATGGCGGCGCAACAGTGGGTGTCTACGTTGATGAAGTGCCTGTCACCGACGCCACATCTGGCTCCGGGAACAGCCAGATCACGGGCGTACTTTTTGATCTGGAGCGCGTTGAGATATTAAAAGGTCCGCAAGGCACACTATTCGGCGAAGGCAACATGGGTGG
>JBCCUW010000096.1:0-10683 GCA_039196385.1 Pseudomonadota bacterium | reverse complement strand
CGGCCGGGCACGGAATATAAGGGGCTGCAGACGCGGATTCGGCTAAAAACGCACTAAATAGGTGCGTATCGAAACAAAATGCCCCAAAATAGAGCGTAAGAAACGCTGCTCAGCGTACCAGTATGGTGAAAATATATTCGTCCGCGTGTTCTTCAGCGCGTTTGACCTCGTGACCGTGCACTCTGCACCATGCTGGGATGTCCTGCAGTGTACCCGGGTCTGTTGCCACTACCCGCAGCATGGTGCCCGAAGGCATTGTTTTAACTTGATCCTGGGTGCGTATGACAGGCAGTGGACAGAGCAGGCCGCGGGTATCGAGCTCAGCCGCAGCGTGCTCAGACATACCAGCTGTCGTCTATGTCATCAGCCGGCATGGGCTTCACTGCCAGGGCCCGCGTAGCACCATCGGGAAACCGCAGCTCAAAGCTAACTTCCGGTGCATCGCGGCCCTGGCTGAAACGTGCTGCAATTGACGCTGCGTACTCGATGTCTGCCTCGGTTGGCGTACCATCCAGCAGCGTCATGGCGCCACCATGACTCTTCGGGTCCAGGGACAGAAAGCGGTTGCGATAACCGCGCAGATATTTGTTTTCCCCCTCTTCTCTGCCGATGATCAGCTTCATATGCGGCTTGGGGCGCAGGTGCCTGCCTACTTTGAGCAGCATGATGTCGTCCAGCTCATACTCGCGGTTTCCCCGCGCCTGCCACAGGTCTATGAGCTTGGCGGAGTATTGGGCGTCGGTGAGAAAGCAGCAGCCACCGGCGGGTTGTGCCCAGTCGCTGAAGCCAAATTTTTTTGCCAGCGCAATCTGGGGTTTGCGGTTACGCCCGTGAAAGGCAAAAAGCTGTTCCCGGTCCACCCAGCCTTCCCGCTCAGGCAGAGTTTCCGGTAGATGTTTAGCGCACAGGGGGCGCAGCAACCGATCTTCCACGCCGGACTCCCGCGCGATGATGGGCATGGTTTCTTTACGCTGGCTTTTGGGTCGCTGACCCATGACTTCGCCCGTAATGATGAAATCGAAATTGTTTTCTTCCATGAACGACCAGGCCTGCGCCTTCTTCACCATAAAAATTTTGCAATCCAGGCAGGGGTTCAGGTTCTGGCCGTAGCCGTGCTTTGGATTGACCAGGACGTCCTTGTACTCTTCGATCACGTCCACGATGTGAAGTTTGATGCCCAGCTGTTCCGCTGCCCACAACGCATTGTTGCGTTTGGGCCGGTCCTGTTTTTTTTTGCGAATGGCATGGGTATGCCCCTCCACACAGAAACCTGTGAAGAAATTCACCCCTTCGACGTGGATACCCTGTTCCATGACCACTTTGGCCGCCAGCATGGAATCCAATCCGCCGGATATAAGGGCGACAGCTCGCTTCTGTTCCGCCATAATCCGCGCCTTTTAAAACAGGCCGCGCAGTCTAGTGCCCAACCCTAACGTTCGCAACGTCGCCATTATCGCCCATGTTGATCATGGAAAAACAACCCTGGTGGATTGTCTGCTGGGAGAAACCGGTTTGCTCGCAGAACACGCGGAACGGGTCATGGACAGTAATGATCTGGAAAAAGAGCGTGGTATCACCATTCTCTCCAAGAACACTGCAATTGAGTACGCGGGCACCCGCATCAACATTGTGGATACGCCTGGGCATGCCGATTTTGGTGGAGAAGTAGAACGTATTCTGTCGATGGTCGATGCCGTGCTGCTGCTGGTTGACGCGGTGGAAGGGCCGATGCCGCAAACCCGGTTTGTGACCCAGAAAGCGTTTGCCTTCGGCCTGCAGCCCATTGTTGTCGTCAATAAGGTAGACCGGGATGGCGCTGAACCCTATCGGGTGATCGATGAGGTATTTGATCTGTTCGACAATCTGGGTGGTACCGATGAGCAATTGGACTTCTCGGTGATCTATGCCTCTGCTATTCAGGGCCTGGCGGGTCCGGAACCGGATCAGCTGCAACCCAATATGCAGCCCCTGCTGGATTTGATCGTCAGCGAAGTACCGCCGCCGGAAGTGGATGTGGCCGGACCGCTGCAGATGCAGATCAGTTCGCTCGATTACTCCACCTATGAGGGCGTCATGGGCATCGGGCGGGTCACCCGCGGCACCATTGCGCGCAACCAGCCCGTCGTGGTGGTTGATCACCACGGCGAACAACGCAAAGCTAAAATTATGTCGGTCAAGGGTTATCAAGGTCTGGAACGACACGATCAGGACAGTGCCAGTGCCGGTGACATTATCTGCATTACCGGCATCGATAATATCGGCATTTCTGACACCATCTGTGCCCCGGAACAGGTGGAAGCGCTGCCAGCACTGACCGTTGATGAACCGACGTTGTCCATGTTGTTCTGTGTGAACAACTCGCCGTTGGCAGGCAAAGAAGGCAAATTTGTCACCAGCCGACAGATTCGCGAAAGACTGCATACGGAAGCCTCGCACAACGTGGCGCTGCTGGTGGAAGACACGGCGGATCCTGACCGTTTTAAAGTCTCCGGTCGCGGCGAATTGCATCTGTCGGTCCTGATAGAAACCATGCGACGTGAGGGTTACGAGCTGGCTGTGTCGCGGCCGCAAGTGATATTCCACGAGGTGGATGGCCATATTGAAGAGCCGTATGAGCTGTTGAATCTGGATGTTGAGGAACAACATCAGGGTAAGGTGATGGAGGCGCTGGGCGATCGGCGCGGTGAATTGCAGGAGATGGTGCCGGACGGACGTGGCCGCGTGCGGATGCAGTTTCGCATTCCCACCCGAGGGATCATGGGTTTTCGACCGATTTTTCTGTCGATGACATCGGGTACCGGCATCATGTCTTACGCCAGCGCCGGTTTTGGTCCGCGCTTGGCGGACCTGCTTGGGCAGCGTAACAACGGCGTACTTATTTCCAATGCAGACGGCAAGGCGGTGGCTTTTGCGCTGTTTAATTTGCAGAACCGTGGGCGCATGATGGTCGCGCCCAACGAGGTGGTTTACGAAGGTATGGTGGTAGGGGTCCACAGTCGCAACAACGACCTGACGGTGAATCCGCTCAAGGAAAAAAAGCTCACCAACATTCGCGCGGCCGGTAGCGATGAAGCCGTGATCCTGAACGCTCCGATTCAACTGACGTTGGAGCAGGCTCTGGAGTTCATAGCAGATGATGAGTTGGTTGAAGTAACACCCAAAAACATCCGCGTACGTAAGGCGCTGTTGAAAGAGCACGAACGGAAGCGCGCCTGATGCGTGTTGTGGTGCAACGGGTTACCCGGGCATCTGTCAGTGTTGACGACAAAATTGTGGGCGCCATAGGTGCAGGCCTGCTGGCGTTGGTCGGGGTGGCGCCTGAGGACGGCGCTGCGGAAGTCGACTGGATAGCCGACAAACTGTTAGGCCTGCGTATTTTCCCGGATCCGGATCCGGAGCCGGACCCGGATCCAGCTGGGAGTGAATCGGACTCGCCGGCCAATAACGCTAAAAATATGAATCGCAGCCTGTTGGATATTGATGGCGAATTGCTACTGGTGTCCCAGTTTACCCTGACTGCAGATACCCGTCGTGGGCGTCGGCCCAGTTTTACCAGCGCCGCGGCGCCGGCACATGCGGAGCAGATTTACCAGCAATTGGTTGATGTACTCAAACCACGCGTGCCATTGCAAACCGGCGAATTTGGTGCGGACATGCAGGTGGAGTTGGTGAACGACGGCCCCGTAACGTTTCTGCTGGAACGCCCCTGACGTCTATGTTTTTCTAGGTTGTTTCAGGGTCGCGTTTTTCGACAAAGCGCGCCAGGAACACGCCCAGTTCAAACAACAGCCAGGTCGGCAGCGCCAGCAACAGTTGGGATATCACATCGGGTGGGGTCAGCAGCATGCCAACAACAAAGCAGCCGATAATGACGTAGGGCCGTTTGTTTGCCATGGACTTCGCCGTAGATATGCCGGTCCACGCCAGCAACATCGTGGCGATGGGAATTTCGAAGGCAATACCAAAGGCGAGGAACATCTTCAGCACAAAATTCAGGTACTGATCAATGTCAGTCATGATTTCGACACCTTCGGGCGCGACCTGGGTAAAGAACGCAAACACCAGGGGAAACACCAGGTAATAAACAAATGCCATACCGGCGTAAAACAGCAGCACGCTGGACACTAGCAGGGGTACGGCAAAACGTTTTTCGTGTTTGTACAACCCCGGCGCCACAAATGACCAAATCTGATGCAGCAGATACGGCACGCCGAGAAAAATGGCGCTGAAGAATGCCAGTTTCAGAGGTGTGAAAAACGGCGTTGCCACTTGGGTGGCAATCATGGTGGCGCCTTCCGGCAGCTGACTCAGCAGCGGTGTCGAAATCCACTCATACAATGGGTTGGCGAAATAGTAGATCGGCACAAACAGAATAACGACGGCCAATAGGCTGCGCAGGATACGGCTGCGCAGTTCAATGATGTGCTCCAGAAAAGGTTGTTCAAACTCGTCCACGGAGACGTCGTGGGGGTCGCGGGCTGAGTGTTCGTCCTGGGAGTCTTCTGTTGACGCCATTCAGTTGCTCATCCCTCAGACTTCGTCTCTGCGGAAGTCTGGTTGGCGGCGTTAGCCGCCTGCTGTTGTTGGGCTTTCTGTTTGCGCAGATAAGCGGCTTCAACCTCAGCTTCGCTGGGTGGCCTGCGTTTAACCGGTTCCTGCTCCGTGGTGCTTGGGTCTGCCTCCGGGCTTGCCGCGTCGACGTCATTGGTTGCATTGCTGCTCGGTGATGTCACGCTGGTTGGGATGTTGTCCGGGTCCAGTGGATGTAAGCTGGTAGAATCCATTTTGACCTTGTCGATGGAATCGTCGACGCTGGTCTGCACCTCTTCTTCGATGCGCTTCATCTGTTCCATGATGGCTTCGTTGTGCAGCTGGCGCTTCACCTCGTCCATGCCAATTTCTTTTTCAATTTCGGCTTTTACGGTGCTGAATGAACGGCTCAGGCGGCCGATCCATAACCCCAAGGTACGCAGCGTTTCGGGCAGCCGTTCGGGCCCGATGACCAGCAGGCCGACAACGGCCACAAGCATTAATTCCGGGAAGCCAATATCCAGCATGGCGGTAGAGTGGGGTTATCTTGAGTCTTGTTGGGCGTTGGCGCGCGCGCTGTCGGTTTGAGGTTCAGTTTCACCTTCGATAACACGTTCCTGCTCAGCCTGGTTCTGCGGGCTGGGGGCGGCGTCATCGTCGCTGACAGCTTTGCGGAACCCTTTAATTGCGTTGCCGAGGTCTGAGCCGATGTTCTTCAACCGTTTAGGGCCAAAAATCAGCAGTACGATCGCCAGAATGACAAGTAATTCGGGAATTCCTAATCCGAACATAATCTGCTCCAGGTCGGAGATAAGTTAGCCGCATTATAGAGGCATAGCTGTATACGTATATAGATGGGCCCTGTAAACAGTGCGCGGCGGCACATAAAAACACGGCTCAGGCACCTGTCATACAGCTCCCAGGTGGGTTAATCCGGCTTTCGGCTTGCCTTTTCGGCGTGTCCGCCGATGCCAAAGCGCGCGCTCAACTCGTTCAAAACGTCGTCTGCGCTGAGATCCAGATGACTTAACAACACCATACTGTGAAACCACAGGTCCGCCACTTCTTTTGTCAGCTCCAACCGTGCGTCAGCGTAGCCGGCGCGCTCGGGGTGATTCGCTGCCTGATCAACATCTTTGGCGGCGATAATGACCTCGGTGGCTTCTTCGCCTACTTTTTCGAGAATCTTGTTTGTACCTTTTTGGTACAGGCTTGCGACGTACGATTTATCCGCCTGACTGTGTTTGCGTTCTTCGAGTACGGCGGTGAGCTGCGCGATGATAGGGTCGGTCATAACGGGTCCAGGTTGTGTGTTTCCAGGCTGCGCGGTATTCCAAAATGTCAGGCTCTGACCAGCAGTGCTGAGCCCAGCAGTGCGCTGATAACACCCGCCAGCATGGTGATGTCACCACTGGCCAGGCCTGCTGACAAAGGCTGCCATAACATCCAGCCACTGGCGACCACCAGCGCGATACCGGCCACCTGCTTGAAGCGGCGGTGCCGCTGCTGTCGCGAGATGCCGCTTTCAATACGGGTAATTGTCTGATGTTGCTTGTGGATATCACTGCGCAGTTGACGAAGCTCAGTTTCACTGCGCAGCAGCGTTTGCGGCAGGCGTGACAACTGCTGCCAGACCTGCGGACCGGCATTCACCCATTCGTTGACGACCGCAGCCGGTCCGAGATGCCGCGCGGCCCAGGCGTCCATGAAGGGCTGGGCGGTTTCCCACAGGTCCAGCTGTGGGTACAACTGGCGACCCACGCCTTCGATGTACAACAGGGTTTTCTGCAGCAGCACCAGTTGGGGTTGTATCTCCATATTGAACTGACCGGCGGTTTGAAACAGGGTCAGAACAAACTCGCCGAAAGATATTTCGGCCAGCGGTTTGGCAAATATGGGCTCGCAGACTTCGCGGATGACCGCTTCAAATTGTTCTGCGTCGGTATCTGCCGGAATCCAGCCCGATTCCAGATGCAAATCTACCACCCGGCGATAGTCTCGATGAAAAAACGCCAGCAGGTTTTGCGCCAGGTAGTTCTGGTCCGCTTCGGTCAGGGTGCCGATAATGGCGCAGTCCAGCGCAATATAGCGTGGGTCCGCGGGGTTGCTGGTGTCCACCAGGATGTTGCCCGGATGCATGTCCGCGTGGAAAAAGTTGTGTTCAAACACCTGAGTAAAAAAGGTTTCCACCCCTTTGTGGGCCAGCACCCGGAGGTCAACCTCATGCTCGTGCAAGGTCTCCAACTGATTGACCGGTACGCCGTAGACCCTTTCCATGACAAACATTTGAGGCCGGGTGTAGTCGCTGTAGACCTTGGGTACGTATAACAAGGGGGAGTCGGCAAAATTGCGGCGCAACTGAATCTGGTTGCGGCTTTCCGCAAACATGTCCAGCTCCTGTAACAGCACCCGTTCATGGTCAGCGCAGACCTGTGGCAGTTGCAGGCGATGTGCATCCGGAACCCAACGGGTAACCTGTGCGGCGAGTAGTTTCAGGAGCGCCATGTCTTCTTTGATCCGGTCGGCAATGCCTGGACGCACCAGTTTCACCACTACGGCATCGCCGTTCACCAGTTTGGCCGCATGCACCTGGGCGATGGATGCGGATGCTAGTGGGGTAGGCGCAAGTTCGCTGAACACTTCGCTGACTGGCTGTTGCAGCTGGGCGCTGACAAAATCTTCAACAGCAAAACCTGGGATGGGTGGGACCCGGTCCTGCAGTTCCGCCAGCGCATCCGCGACGTCGGGCGGGATCAAATCTCGGCGGGTCGACAGCAACTGACCCAGCTTGATGTAGACGGGACCCAGATCGATAAACGCCTGGCGCAGGCTCGCAGGTGGAGCCTCTTTTGGTGCCGGGAGAACGCGCTGGAGAATGCGTAGCAGGCCGCGTGCGAGACGGCTGGGAATAACGTCGACAGGAATCAGGCGGTCCAGGCGGTGGCGCAGAATTTGCCGCGCAATGCGCAGAAAATAGCGCCATTCGGCCTTCATTGGTCTTCCGCCTGGTTGTTTTCCTGTTCGTTAACCCGCGCGGCCAGACGGTCCACGCGCAGACGCAACTCGTCGATCCCATTGAGCAGCGCGTTCAACTGTTCCTGCTGCTCGGCGCGAAAAGACTGTCCGCTATCGGCTCCTGCCGGACTCTGTTGCAGATTACGACCCATGCCTTCGAGCATCGAGCGGATACCTTTCAGGCCCATTTCTGCAGTACCCAGTACAGACGTGGCCAGCTGCGGCCCTAATAACTGCCCTAGTGGGTCCTGCAGATCAGGTTCGAAGTCTCTCAGCATGCCCGCGATTTCCAACAGCAGGGTTTCGTCACCTTCAATACGCAACCGGCTGGCGTTCTGGCTGCTGCGTTGGAACAGCCAGCCTGCCAGATCCATGGCGGTGCCCGCGACAATCACCTGGGGTGCTGTGGCGGGTCCCTGGCCCAGTTGCAGGCTGCTGCCGACAATTGTCAGGTGCCATACCGAAGCGGGCAGGCTGCAGTTGATTTCCACGGTGTTGCCACTGAGCTGCTGCAGTCGGGCTCGCAATTGTGGGTCGATGTTGAGTGCCTGATTGCTGACCTTTGTGGCGACATCCGCCAGCAGATCACCCAGCAGGTTGGCCAGATTGTTCATGTTGGTTCCTCACCTGTTGACTGATCAGCGCGCAGCGGCTTGCTGCCGCGATGAATGGCGGCGACGCCGCCCAGCAGATTGTGATAACTGGTATCGACGAAGCCCGCATCTTCAAACATTTGTTTTAGCGCGCGCTGGTCCGGGTGTACACGGATCGATTCCACCAGATACTGGTATGGAGCGGCATCACCCACCAGGGCTTTGCCGGCTGCTGGCCACAAGGCCTGAAACGCGGAGTAAGCGGTGTCGAGCAGCGGGTTTTCCGGCTTCGAAAACTCCAGTACCAGGAGCGTGCCTCCGGGTTTGAGTATGCGCAGCAGTTCCTTCAGTGCGCCGTCTTTGTCGGTGAAATTACGCAGACCAAAGCTGATGCAGGCGCAATCGAATTGATCGGCAGCAAAGGGCAAATGCTCGCCTGCAGCGCGACAGTATTGAACTTGCGCGTAACCGGCGTCGAGCAGGCGGTTGCGCCCGACAGTCATCATCGGTTCGTTGAGGTCGGTCAGCACCACCATGCCATCGGCCCCCACCTCTTGCGCAAACAGCGCGGACATATCACCGGTACCGCCGGCCAGGTCCAGGACGCGGTCACCGGTCCGGACGCCGGACAGCTGCACGACCATGCGTTTGAACAGGCGGTGACTGCCCAGGGACATCAGGTCATTCATGATGTCGTACTGATCAGCCACCCGACGAAACACATCACCCACCATCTGGGTTTTTTCGTCCGGTTCAACCTGTTGGTAGCCGAAGCTGACTTTGTTGTCTGACATGGCGTTCTACCGATTCAGTCGGGGGTCCACTGACCCACGGGAATGTTGGGTAAGCGTGACGCGTTGGCGGTTTTCAGTTCGGTCAGATACTCCTGCCAATAACGATCCTGGTTCTGACCCAGGTCGTGCAGAAATGCCCAGGAGAAGATGCCGGTATCGTGGCCGTCGTCGAAACTGATGCGGATAGCATAGTTGCCGATGGCCTCGATGTTGCGCACGCCGACATGCTTTTTACCCACCTGCAGTTTGCGCTGCTCCGCGGAGTGGCCGCGCACTTCAGCGGAGGGTGAGTACACCCGCAACAGCTCAGCTGGAATTGCAAAAGCGTCATCCTGCCAGGCGACTTCGAGCGTGTGCGCAATTTTATGGTAGGTGATTTTCTGGGGTGCGAGCACCGGGTTTTACCTCTGTGGCCTGATGCCTATTGTAAAGCAGCGGATGGTTAACAGAAGCAGATTCTCGGCAACAAAAAAGCAATAAAGCTCGTTGTTTTAAAGAATAAAGCGCGATAAGTCGGTGTTGCTGACGAGATCAGCGAGATGCTCATCCACGTAGGCGGCATCGACCAGCAGATGACCACCGGCCTGATCGCCGGCTGTGAACGACAGGCTCTCCAGCAATCTTTCCATCACTGTGTGCAGGCGTCGTGCGCCAATATTCTCGGTACCTTCGTTCACCTGCCAGGCCAGCTCGGCAATTCGCTCAATGCCGGATTCGGCAAATTCCAGATCCAGCTGTTCGGTCGCCATTAGAGCCTGGTATTGCTCCGTCAGGCTGGCGTTGGGCTCGACCAGAATACGGCGAAAATCAGCTGGGGTCAGCGCCTGCAGTTCTACCCGAATGGGTAAACGTCCCTGTAGTTCGGGGATGAGGTCGCTGGGTTTTGCCAGGTGGAAAGCGCCTGAGGCAATAAACAGGATGTGGTCTGTGCGCACCATGCCGTATTTGGTGGACACAGTGCAGCCTTCGATCAGCGGCAATAAATCTCGCTGCACCCCTTCGCGGGAAACATCAGCACCGGTGTTCTCGCTGCGCTTGGCCACTTTGTCCAGTTCGTCCAGAAAGACAATGCCGGTTTGTTCCACGGCTTCTACAGCCTGGCCTTTCAATTCATCTTCGTTGATCAGTGCGGCAGCTTCTTCTTCAACAACCTTGCGCTGGGCGTCCTTAACTTTGAGCCGCTGGGTACGTTTGCGCCCCCCGCCGAGATTGCTGAACATATTCTGCAGCTGGCTGGTCATCTCTTCCATGCCCGGAGGCGCCATGATCTCTACACCCATGGCGACCTGATCCAGCTCGATATCGATTTCTTTATCGTCCAGTTCGCCTTCGCGCAGCTTTTTGCGGAAAGTCTGCCGGGTGCTGGAATCTGTGGAGTGGCTGGTGTCGTTGAAGCCGGCTGCGCGCGGCGCCGGTAACAGCACGTCCAGAATGCGTTCTTCCGCGCGGTCCTGGGCCTGTGCCTGTACGCGCTGCATTTCTTTGTCGCGCAGCATGTTGACGGCGACATCAACCAGATCTCGCACAATTGACTCCACGTCGCGTCCGACGTAACCCACTTCAGTGAATTTGGTGGCCTCAATTTTGATAAAGGGCGCGTTTGCCAGCTTTGCCAGACGTCGGGCAACTTCTGTTTTGCCTACCCCGGTTGGACCAATCATTAGAATGTTCTTGGGGCTGATCTCTTCGCGCAATTCGGGATCAACCTGCATGCGGCGCCAGCGGTTGCGCAGCGCGATGGCGACCGCGCG
>JBCCUW010000095.1:0-10844 GCA_039196385.1 Pseudomonadota bacterium | reverse complement strand
GGCAGATGCGGGTGGGACCCTGGACGCCGGCTTTTCATATGGACAACCGCTCCACCCCGATGGGGTCGGAAGAACTGGCGGAGCTGCTGTTTCCTTACTACCAGTATGTGATCGAGGCCTTCGGTCCGGACCGCTGTATGTTTGAGAGCAACTTTCCGGTGGATAAAGAATGTGTGTCTTATCGCACATTGTGGAACATGTTCAAGCGGATTGCTCAGCGGCTGGGTCTCAGTGATGCTGAAAAAGCGGCCATATTCAGTGGCACGGCGGCACGGGTATACCGTTTGCCGCCAGTTTGAAGACCGCCTCGTCCATACGGCGGCAGGCAACCTAGTGATAAAACCAGCAGAAGAATTATATGCAAGACAGTGAAATCATGGCGGCGCTGACCCAGGTGGACACCCCAACAATCACCAACGTTGTGGCCACCTATCCGAATGCCTCAACATGTCTCGGTTTGTACAACCCCTGGACGGAAAACTGGTACACGGATCAGACACTGAAGTGTATGTATCCGGAACTGGGACCCCGTGTCGGATATGCGGTGACCTGCGTGATGGGCCTGCCGGATCCGAACTACAGTGGGCGACTGTCGCTCCTGGATGTCATGGATGCACTGGATGCATCACCTGGCCCCACCATCCTCGTGATCGAACAGAAGTTCCCTGCTGAACTGGCTGACAAGGTAGGCTTGTCGGGAGAAATCATGACCACCATGATGCAGACCATGGGCTGTGTAGGTTGCATTTCCAACGGCCCTTCCCGGGACATTGATGCGATCCGCAAGATGGGTTTCCAATATCTGCTGACGGGGATCTCACCGGGCCACGGTGAGTTCGCCGTGCAAAGTGTGAATGCACCGGTGTCGGTGGCGGGCATGGACGTGGCGCCGGGTGAGGTGATTCACATGGATGAAAACGGCGCGGTGAAGTTTCCGGCGAATAAGCTGGCGGCGGTCAAAGCGAACGTCGACAAACTACTCGCCGGGGAAGAGGCGCAACTCGCCGCCATACGCCAGGCGACTTCTGCACAGCATTTGCGCGAGTTACTTGCGGGTCCGCAGAAAGACGCCACTGATTAAGCCTGTTTCTGTTCAACGACCAGATGTTCAGCGACCAGACCACTGCGGCTGGCGTTTTTCCGCAAACGCGCGTGGACCTTCTTTGGCGTCAGCGGAGCGGCGCCATTTGTGAAATGCCGGATAGTCTTCCTGGTTGCGCATACTTGCCGCCAGACTGGGTTCATCCAGGCCGCGCATAATGGCTTCTTTAGAGGCAGCAATGGACAGGGGTGCACAACGCAATATCCGCGCGCACCAATCCGCAACCGTTTTGTCGAACTTTTCAACGGCAACTACTTCGTTAACGAAACCGTATTGGTAACCCGCAGTGGCGCTGATCTGGTCACCGGTCAGTACCATCCCCATGGCCTGTTTTAAGCCAATCTGCCGTGCCAGGCGGTGGACACCGCCACCCAGTGCAACAGCCCCGACCAGGGGTTCCGGCAAACCGAACGTAGAGCGTTCGGTAGCGATGATAATGTCGCAGGCCAGCGCAATCTCGAAGCCGCCGCCCAGGGCAAACCCGTCCACAGCGGCAATGAGTGGTTTGGCCAGGTCAAAGCGCTCAATTAAACCGGCATAGCCGCTTTCCGGATAAGGGTTGGCGCCGTCGAAGGCGATGGATTTGAGGTCGCTACCGGCACAGAACGCGCGTTCACCGGCGCCCCGGATCACCCCCAGATATTGATCAGGGTCAGCAGCAAAGTTGTCGAAAGCCTGTTGCAGTTCTGCGTGCATGGCGGGTGTGATGGCGTTCAGGGCCGCCGGTCGATCTAACAGGATATGGGTGATATGCCCGGTCTGGCTTACCTGAATACATTCGTAGGTCATAACGTCTGGTCATGCAGTTTGTCTGGAGGATTTACGATACCCCGCCAGACGTTTAGATCCCAGTCGTTAATCTGACCGGGTATCCAACGCTGCGACTGTGCCCGCGCCAATATCCGTTGACTTCGAAAAAAAATATTTCTATATTAATTTTTCTTGCGAAACCTGTTACGAAGTTGCTAGTCACGAACCTGGGGAGGGGAAGGCATGATTGGAGCTGATTGGGGAGAATCATTCGCAGCCTTTAGGGAGAATCGCAGGAGCAGGAGGCAAGCCAGGCTGATGAGACTGGCTGCCTCTATGCTGCTGGGATGGCTGCTGGGATGCAGCTTGTCGATGCCCGCGGTAGCCGCAGAAGAAAACACTTTCATGGAAGAAATTATCGTCACGGCGCAAAAGCGTGAGCAGAGTATCAACGACGTTGGTATGTCCATTGATGTCGCTACGGGCGAGAAAATTGCAGATCTGGGCATCACCGATACCGCTGATCTGGGCCGGGTTGTTAGCGGTTTTAACGCCAACAGCAATTACTATGGCAGTTACGTCTACACCATTCGAGGAATTGGCTTTCAGGATACAGCCCTGGCCTCGTCCAATACCGTCAGTGTGAGCATTGATGAAATGCCCATTCCTTTTGCCGCCATGGCCAGCGGGGCGATCCTGGACTTGGAGCGCATGGAAGCACTGAAAGGTCCCCAAGGGACGTTGTTCGGGCAGAATTCAACGGGTGGCGCCATCAACTTTATTGCCGCTAAACCCACCCAGGAATTTGAAGCAGGGGTAAATCTGCAGTACGGAAGATTCGACGAAGTTGATTTCTCCGGATTCGTCAGTGGGCCGATCAGCGATACACTCAGTTATCGGGTAGCCGGTCGCTCGATCACCTCCAATGGACACCAGAAGTCTTATACCAACGGGCAGGGCCTCGGCCCGGACCCGTTCTGGACGGCAAACGGACGTACGTACGAGATTGATACCCGGGCAGGTGAAAAAGACTTTCTGAATGGCAGGTTGTCGCTGCAGTGGGATCCAAGTGATCAGTTCTCCGCCTTGTTAACTGTAAATGCCTGGAAAGACGAAAGTGATTCAGTGCGACCGCAGAAATTCGGCACGGCTACGCTGAATCCGATTAACACCTTGAACCCGTTAGTTGCTAATTATCCCAACGCGCCAAAAAACAATCGTGCTGCCGACTGGGGCCCCTGTGTCAACGCCAATGGCGGTACTCCAGCCAATCTCACCGGCAATCTGGATGTGGATGGAAATGCGGAAAATCTCAGCAACCGTCTGTATGACGACTGCGTGCCCGCCGCAAAGGACAACGACTACTGGTCAACCAACCTGCGGATAGACTGGGATATTAACGAGAACATTCTGTTGACGTCGTTAACCAGCATCAGTGAGTTTGATCGTTTTCAAGGTCTGGAAGCGGATGGCATGATTTACCAGGACTACGAAAACCTGCAGCGTGGCGATATTGAAGTGATGTATCAGGAAATTCGTCTGTCAGGCGCCTTACGGGAGACCGGCTCCTGGGTAGTGGGTTTTAACTACGAACACACCGAAAGTTTTGACAGTTTCCTGCACACCTACGGCATCTCCTCCGCGATCCCGACTCAGGTGATCTCAGCCACACCCTTGGGGCCCATCGATATTTACAGCGATCAGGAAACCGACACCTGGGCCGTATTCGCCAGCGCGGAATATCCGCTGCGTGAAGATGTGTTCCTGACCTTGGGGGTACGTTATACCGATCAGGAGCGAGACTATCGGGGTTGTGCGGGTGATGGTGGTGATGGCACCTGGTCTACCGTCTCGGATGAAATTCAGATTGTGCTGCAATCAGTGAACGGTTTCCCGCCGGTAGGCCCTGCTGCGCTCGGTCCCGGTGGTTGCGGGACATCAGGGCCCGCGCCGACTTTTCATCCCGCTGAAGGTGGTTTTACGGATGATCTGGATGAAGACAACTGGTCCTGGAAAGTCGGCTTGAATTACCAGGCGACAGACGATTCTTTGTATTGGTTCACGATTACCCAGGGTTACAAGTCCGGCAGTTTCCCCACGGTTGCTGCTGCCGCTGCTGTACAATTGCAGCCCGTGGTGCAGGAAGATCTGCTGGCTTACGAATTGGGCAGCAAAATGACCCTGTTAGAAGGACGCATGCAGTTCAATGCGGCAATTTACTATTATGACTACACAGACAAGCAGATTCTCGGCGCGGTGCCGGATTTTGTCTTCGGCTCTCTGCCTGCGCTGGTGAACGTGCCGGAGTCTAACGTCAAAGGAGCTGAGATTTCGCTGGAATGGTATCCCCTGGAGGGGTTGCGCATTGCACCGGCGATTACCTATGTCGACAGTGAGATAACGGGTACCTTCCGCAACTTCGATCCGTTTTTTAATGCAATTAACAATGTATCAAAGAACTTTTCCGGCCAGGCCTTTCCTAATTCGCCGGAGTGGCTGGGTAACCTGGATGTCCAATACTCCTGGCAGGTTAATGGCGCCACCTGGTTTGTGGGTGCTAATCTGAATTACCAGGATGAGACGAACGGATTTTTTGTCGACGAATGTACGGAGCCCGGTATTCCCTGTACCCGCGATGTGTTTGCTGGTGAGGTACCGCTGGGGGATACGGATCTGGTGGTTAACAGCCGCACCCTGGTTGATGCGCGGATTGGGGTAGAATTTGGAAATTGGCGGATCTTCGGCTTTGGCCGCAATCTGGGTGACAAACATTATTGGGATAATGCCTCCCACGTGAATGATGCCTTGTTACGCTTTACGGGTATGCCACGTACCTATGGCGTGTCGGTCAACTACACAACGGGCAACTGAACCATGGCGCAGGTTGAACGCGAATTTATTCAGCGGGAAAACCCGCGCGCTGGCAAGTTCAAGGCGCCACCGTTTTTGCCGCGTGCAAAAAACAAAGGCCTGGGTCTGGAGCGCCTGGACGGCGAGCGCTATTTGTCTGCAAGCTTTATGCAGGACGAATGGCAGCACGTCTGGACAAAAACCTGGCAGCTGGCCGCGCGGCTGGAGGACTTTGACGAGCCCGGCGCTTTTTGTGTGCACGAGCTGGGCAAAGAGTCTTTCCTGTTCGTCAAAGGAGACGACCATGAAATACGTGGCTTCTATAATATCTGTCAGCACCGTGGCAATCGTCTCTGTCAAGCGGAGGAGGGGGTCCTGGATACCTTTACCTGTCCCTTCCACGGTTGGCAATGGTACAACGACGGCTCTCTGAAACAAGTCGCTGCACCAGAACTCTTCAGACAGTTTGATGAAGGGGTGCCTGTTGATGAGCTGGGCTTGCCGCCGGTCAAAGTAGATTCCTGGGGTGGCTGGTTATGGTTCAATATGGATCTGGATGCCTGTCCACTGCGTGAATATCTGGGTGAGATCGGCACACACCTGGAAACGTATGAGTTTGAAGAATGGCACCTCATCGACTGGCAGACGTTTGAGTGGGCCGGCAACTGGAAACACGCGGTGGATGCCTTTAACGAGAGTTACCACTTTGCAGCCCTGCATCCGGATATGATCGAATTTGGTGAAGGTCATGATATTCCGATCGAACTCTGGGGCATTCACTCGCGGATGCTCAACTTTAATCGCACGGTGAGTGAGGTTGTTGAAGATCGTGAGAGCATGACACCCCTGCGTGCGCATATGATGGGGGAGCGAATGCAGCAGCAGGGCGTGCAGTTTGATGTGCCCGCCAAAGATGTGCATCTCATGGAAATTCAGCGGCGTCGCAGTATTGAGGAAAACACCTATCTGCCGTTCAAGAACATGAACGACGAGCAGTTGGTGCATCAGTATCACTACACGTTTTTTCCCAACACCACCTTTACGCAGACACCAGAGGGCGGTGCAGTGTTCCGCTACCGGCCGCACGCCACGGATCCTGCCAAGTGTTACTACGACTTCTTTATTCTTGCGCGCCGGGCACCTGGTACCCCTAAGCCGCAGAGGCCACCCCACTATGTGCATCGTCATGCGGATCAGGCGGATTATGCTGATGTTTTCGCGGGTACGTTTGATCCGGTGTTAGCCAATGTGCTGGCGCAGGACGGCTCTAACATGGCCACCATGCAGGCGGGTGTTGCCTCAGACTCGTTTAAAGGGATGCTTCTCAGCGATCAGGAGATCCGCCTGCGTCACTTTCATCAGACGATTGATGACTTTATTGCGGGTCGCGTTGATACGCACCATCTGCTGCCGGCGGACCATTACCTGGAACGCTTTTCGGACAGCGACTAGCACAGAGCGACCAGGCCGGCGGCGCCGGCTGGTCACAGTATTCTAACAGCTGTTGTCAGGCGTTGACCCAGGCGGCGTGAAAGCCGTGGGGTACACGCTGAGGGATTTTGATACGCGCAACAGCGGGGCCGGTAAAATTCTGTGCGTCCAGAATGTGGCACTCGCTGGTGCCAGTGGTTTTGTCATAAACAAAACAGATCACGTACCCGTCGTCTTCACTGGTGGCGTTTTGGCGTGGCGCAAAAACCGCCTCACCTGATTCACAGTTGTCCCCGAAGTGGTGCACCTCAATGTTGCCGGTGTCGTTGTCGTATTTCATTTCGCCGTCAAATACGGGCATGCTGTCGACCCTGAATCGGGCAGCATACGTATAGCGGTTTTTGTAACCCACCAGGTCATCGTGAATGCGCGGGAAATCGCAATAGTATTCCCGGTCCAGTGCTTTCGACTTCACCTCACCTGTGGTCATGTTGAAACGCCACTCATGCAGCTGTCCAAGCTGCTCGCGCACGTCGACACCTTCGCTGTTTTCAATCCCGCCACGGTTGGAGCGGCAGGCCTGGAAAACCACCTCATCACCTTCCTCCCAGGCGTTGGCTACGTGAAACAGAAAACTCTCCTCAATATCGAACCAGCGGATAGACCCGTCGTCGCCGTCCCGGGGCACTATGCCAATGCGGCAGCCGTTGTCCGGATCCCAACCCACCAGACCGCCGCCATTCATCATTTTTTCGAAATCGAACGTCAGGGGCAGGTCAGGGAAGATGGTGTAGCGCTCGGTGATCGCGCAGTCATGCATCATGATAGGTTTGGGAATGCTGATTTCCGTGGTGTGCCGGGCGCGGCCTGCGGCGTCTACAACGGAATAGGTGAGAAAGGGTGGGGTAATACCATAGCCGAACGTCATCATCTCGCCGCTGTTTGCGTCGACTTTGGGATGTGCGGTGAAATTGTGGGTCAGCGTGCCATCAAAGTCATGTTCGCCCTCGGTAGTCAGATCAGGCAATGAGATCCGGTAAGGTGTGCCGCCTTCCATCATGGCAAACAGCTGATTGTTGTGAAAAACCATGGCCGTGTTGCCGGTGTTCTTGCTGCCGGGCATCTCACCTTTAGCTAGATAGTCACCGAACATATTCAATCCGGGGTAAATCCATTCACCCTTGGTGCGCTCCTCGCGCAGGCCGGCAGAATCGATAAAGCGGTTCCGGTACGTTGCGTTGCCGTCGCTGATATGTACACCATGGATCATGCCATCGCCGTCGAAGATGTGATATCTCGCCTCGTCGGGAACATAGTAGGGGTTGGGGCCAACGCGCAGAAAGTGCCCGCTGATATCCCTGGGGATCTCGCCAATGACTTCCAGATCAGTGGCGGTAATTTCCTCGTAAACCGGCTCGTTGTTGCCGCTCAGGTGGGGGTTGCTGTTTTCGTTGGCCACGGCTTCCGACATGTTTTGTTCCCTTTTTCGGTAGACCTGCACTGTAACATACTACTTGACGGGCCTGGCAGTAAGATGGCGTGTTGGAAGGCTAGAGACGCTTCTGTGGGCAAGGCCGGGTATGGCTGTTAAGCTGGTCGCTCGGTCTGTCCGGACGGACGCAAGAAAGCGCACATTTGCAAGAGGGGGAAGACATGCACAAAGTAGATGACATGGAAAAGGACGAATTTTTTGCGGCTGTAGATGCCGCCTGCAAAAAGGCGGTGTGGTGTGCTATTGCCACGGTTGATGGGGATCAGCCCCGGGTCCGCATTGTCCATCCCACTTGGGACGGAGATGTCCTGTGGTTTGCCACTGGACCCCAGTCACCCAAGGCACGCCATCTGCGTGAAAATAACCAGGTCGATATCCAATACCAGGTTGCGCCGCCAGACTTTATTCACGTGATGGTCAGAGGCCAGGCCGAGCTGATCACCGATCAGGCGACAAAAAATCACGCTTGGGATGCTATCGACTATGACTTAACCCAGTTTGGCTCCAGCGGACCGGAAGATGAGAATTTCCTGCCCATCAAGATTAAGCCAACCCGGGTAGAGCTGTCTGAGATGTTCGGCTCACTTAACAAAAAGGTTTGGCGCGCCTCTTAGCTTGATGCGCGAATGACGTAATGCGATTTGGTTTTGTTGTCCCTAACAACTTTGGCGTTGACGATCCTCACGCGGTTGTCCGGTTGGGTGTACTCGCGGAGGAACTGGGTTTTGCATCTGTTTGGGTCAACCACCATGTGTTGAATGTAGGGTACGTGCGCGATCGGCTTGGTGATCAGCCATATCAGGATGCGCTGGTGATGCTGACCTGGCTGGCAGCACAAACCTCCCGGGTGCAACTGGGCACCAGTGTTCTGGTCATGCCCTACCTGCACCCGATGGTGCTGGCGAAACAACTGGCCACACTCGATCAGCTTTGCGGTGGCCGGCTGGTGATTGGTCTGGGCGCGGGGAGCTTGCCGGAGGAGAATGCGGCACTGGGTGCGCCTTACACAGACCGTGGTGCGTATTGTAATGAGTTTATTCAAGTGCTGCGGCTAATGTGGACAGGACAGCCCGTCAGCTTTGCGGGCCAGTTCTTTAACTTCGACAGCGTTGTCAGTTCTCCCAGGCCGCTGCAACAGCCCAATCCACCCTTGGTGATTGGTGGCAACCGTCCGCCTGCGTTACGCAGAGTGGCGCAGTTGGGAGATGGCTGGCATCCACTCAATTGTTCTGCTGACGGGGTACGGCGCCGACTGGAGGTTATTGCTGACGAAGCAGCGGCGGTGCCGGATGGGCGAGTACCGGAACTGGTACAGGTGCGGTTGGACATGGCGCGAGTGGATGAGGCCGCGGTTGCCGAGTACGCTGCGGCGGGCGTGACTGACCTTGTCATGTCACTGAATACTGGCGACACGGCAGAGATTGAACGGTCCCTGGAAAGATTTGCCGCAACTATATTTGCTTGAAACAAGTTCCCTTGATAACTGGAAAACCACTGAATGCCACTGGCCCTTAACAAAGAAGTGTTTATCACCTGCGCTGTGACCGGCTCCGGCGGCACTCAGGAACGCAGCCCCCACGTGCCACGCAGTCCGCGTGAAATTGCGGACAGCGCCCTGGCTGCGGCTGAAGCAGGTGCGGCGGTGGTGCATTGTCATGTGCGTGATCCGCAAACAGGTGCACCCTCACGAGATCCTGACCTGTATCGGGAGCTGACTGAGCATGTTCGCACAGCCAACGTGGATGTGGTGCTGAACCTCACCACGGGTATGGGTGGGGATCTGATTTTCGGTTCAGCGGAGCAGCCGCTGCCGCCAGCCGCCGGAACTGATATGGCGGGCGCGACTGAGCGCATGCTGCCAATAGCTCAATGCCTGCCGGAGATCTGCACGCTGGACTGCGGCACCATGAACTTTGCGGAAGCCGATTACGTGATGACCAATACACCTGCGATGCTGCGCGCCATGGGCAGCATGATCACAGAACTGGGTGTGCAGGCCGAAATTGAGGCTTTTGATACCGGGCATCTGTGGTTTGCCCGCCAACTGGTCAATGAGGGAATTCTGCGTGATCCAGTGCTGGTGCAGTTGTGCATGGGTGTGCCTTGGGGTGCACCAGACGACCTGCAGACCCTGCTGGCGATGGTGCACAACGTACCGTCTGGTTGGCACTGGTCTGCGTTCAGCCTGGGTGCCCATCAGATGCCTTATGTGGCAGCAGCCGTGTTGGCTGGTGGTAATGTGCGGGTAGGCCTGGAAGACAATCTGTTTCTCGATCGTGGCGTGTTGGCCACTAACGCGCAGCTTGTAGAGCGGGCTGTGCATATCATTGAAGCACTCGGCGCGCAGGTGCTCAGTCCGGCACAGGTGCGTGAACGACTCAATCTGGTCAAGCGTTCGCCTCGATGAAGTCTTGTGCCGCAGTGATCGGTGCCGGTGTGATTGGCACAGGCTGGATTTGTCGGTTTGTGCTGCATGGCTGGGATGTCAAAGTATTCGACCAGGCTGCGGACACCGTTGCTCAGGTGGAACCCACCCTGAATCGGGCGCGCCAGGCGTTGGCTGCGCTGTATCGCGACAAACTACCTGCTGAAGGTCAGCTGTTGTTTGTCGACAGTATTGCTGATGCGGTCACCGGGGTGGACTGGGTGCAGGAGAGTATCCCCGAAACACTGGCACTTAAGCGGGACCTGTACACACAGATTGCCCGCCAGCTCCCAGCAGATGTTCCGTTAGCCTCATCAACATCGGGCTTTAAACCTTCAGACCTGGCCGCAGACCTGGATTGCGCGAGTCAACTGCTCGTTTGTCATCCATTTAACCCCGTTTATCTGTTACCGGCCGTGGAAGTTGTGGCGGGACGGCAAAGCCTCCCGACCCTGGCGGGCCACTGTGCGGAGATACTGCGTGGGGTCGGCATGCAACCCCTGGTCTTGCAGACTGAGATTGACGCCCACATCGCTGATCGGTTGATGGAAGCGCTGTGGCGCGAGGCCCTGTGGCTGATTGCAGACGGTGTTGCCACCACGCAGGACATTGACGAAGTGATGCGGCATAGTTTTGGTTTGCGCTGGGCGCAAATGGGTTTGTTTGAAACTTATCGGCTGGCCGGTGGTGAAGCCGGTATGCACCACTTCCTGGAGCAGTTCGGGCCGGCCTTGGCCTGGCCCTGGAGTCGATTGACGGATGTACCCGCCATGGATCAGGCGCTGATTGAAAAG
>JBCCUW010000094.1:0-10876 GCA_039196385.1 Pseudomonadota bacterium | reverse complement strand
TGCGGCGCCATCAGGCAGTTGGCGCAGTCTGGCGAATGCATGGGCCAGATCGCTGCGGAAAAAAGTCTGGGTTAACTGGGTGGCCGCCACGCTGGCCTGCGCCTGGCGGTGTTGGCGAATCTGGTACAGGCCGAACAGCGCGCCACTGAACAGGGTGCAAGCGCCGATGATTTCGGCAATGTTGGCGAGATTGTCAAGATCCATTATAAAGTCCATGAGAATATCCTGGTTTGCCGTGTTGATGAGATAAGCCTATCTGGCGTGACCGCGGTGGGCTTGAAGAAGGCGTGGGGAAGTCTGTAGAAAACTTGGTTTTTTTCTGTAGATTCGTCTGGATACGGTCGGAACAGGGCCTTGCGCACACGCAGCACACGTATTCCAAGTAGTAAATAGGGAGCACATTTGATCTACAGATTCGACAATTTTGTGCTGGATAGCGCCAGCCACGAACTGCTTGAGAACGGTCTGCCGGTGGCGGTAGAACCCCAGGTTTTGGCGCTAATTAATCTGCTGATCGCACAACGTCACCGGATGGTCAGTAAGAACGAGATCATTGAGCAGATCTGGCAGGGTCGTTTTGTCTCCGATGCGGCCATGTCGAGCCGGGTCAAATCAGCCCGCCAGGCGCTGGGAGATAGTGGCAAGGCCCAGCGTTTGATCAAGACAGTGCATGGCAAGGGATTGCGGTTTGTCGGTGAGGTGCAGGAAGAATCCCCGCAGAATTCGGCGCCTTCATCCGCTGCAGTGCGCGATCAGCCTAACGTCGTGGTATTGCCTTTTGCCAATCAGTCCAACGATCCCGAGCAGAACTATTTTGCCAACGGCGTTACCCAGGACATCATCAGTCTGCTGTCTCGCTACCGCTGGCTGGAGGTGGTGGCGAGTAATGCCGCGCGACCTTACCTGGATGACGCGGATGTCATGCGCAGCCTCATTGAACATCTTGATGTCGACTACGTCGTGGAGGGCAGCGTGCGCAGGGCTGCGCAAAGGGTGCGGGTGGCGGTGCAGTTAACAGACGCCCACACGCGCAGGCATCAGTGGGCAGAAACCTACGACCGCGACCTGCAGGACGTTTTTGCCCTGCAGGACGAAATTACCACCACCATTGCGGCACGCTTGGAGCCAGAAATCGGTTACGCCGAGCGGCAGCGAGTAGCGCGCACTCCTCAACGGGACCTCCAGGCCTGGGATTGGTTTCATCTGGGTGTGGATCACTTTTTCAAATTTACCGAAGCCGACAATCTCGCCGCGCAGGATTATCTGAATCGCAGCCGGGAACTGGATCCTGGATTTGGCGAAGCCCACGCCTGGTGGGCTTACGCGGTTGTCATTGGCATGGTGTATTGGGACATCGAAGCGTCGCAGGCTTTGCTCGATGAAGCGCTGGCAGCCACCGTGACGGCGTTGTCCCTGGATGACCGCAACGCCGTGTTTTACGCTCTCAAGGCGCGTGTACAGTTGGCCCGCAAAGAATACGCCAGCGCCTTGGTTGAAAATGAAATGGCCATCAGCTTGAACCCGGCATTGGCGTCAGCACACTGCGGATTAGCCGACAGCCTGGCGTATGAAGGACGTTATGCGGAAGCCATTGAGCGCTTCGAACATGTGATTGAGCTGAGCACCAACGACCCCCAGCGCTGGGCTTTTTATACCTACGGCGCTTTGGCGATGATATTCAGTGGCGATTATGCGCGGGCCGTTCAATGGTGCGATCAGGCGATGGAAATTCCCAATCGGCAGTATTGGTCGATTGCACACAAGATGGTTGCCCAGGCGTACCTGGAGGATCACGCTGGGATGCAGCGCACCCGCCAACTCCTGTTGCAGGAGAAACCGGAGTTCGACTATGCCTTTGTGCGTGGCAAGTTGTTTTACCTGAAGCACCCGGAGCAACTGCAGTGTTACCTGGAAGGCGTCCGCTTGTGTGGTTTCGACAACTGACCTCTGGCCCGGCTTAAAGCCTGAAGTCGCCTGGTCAGGGTAGTTCCCACGCCAGACGACGCTCGTCGAGCAACGCTGAGTTGTCCTGCTGCCAGGGATGAAAATCATCTTTGTAGTAAGCCAGCAGATGAGGCGCCAGTCGGCGCAGGTATCCGCCACGCCCTAACAGTTGTCTGAAGCCGCGCGACAGGACGCTGGGTTTGAACTGGCGGTCTTTGATCAGCAGCAGCGAGTGCCTGACAAAAATTTCCATCAGAAAGCCAACGGTTGCGTCAAGCATGGCAATACGGCGCAGCCACAAACGTCCGATAGTCAACTGATACACGTCATAAGCCACGGCTTTGTGCTCAGCTTCCTCCACGGCATGCCAGCGCCACAAGCGTTGCATATCCGGTGACATGCCGGCCAGCCAGAAATCCGGGTCACGCAGTATTTCATGAGCAAAAATGGCGGTCACATGTTCGATAGCCGTGGTCAGCGCCAGTGACAGGCGGGGCGCCCGGGTATTCAGCCAGCTCATGACATTTTTCTGCATGCGGTTGAAGCGCGCCAGGAACTCGTAACCCTGGTCGTAGAGCAACTGCATATGGTGATCGTGTTCTCTGCTGTGCTGGCCTTCCTGTCCGGTAAATTGGTCAACCTGTTCAGCCAGCTCCGCAGGCAGTTGCTTGTGGTAATGACGGACACTGCGGATAAAAAAACGTTCACCTTCTGGAAACGTGCTGGACAGCGCGTTAAAGAAATGCGTGAGAAAAGGATCATCGCTGTGCCAATAGCGTGGCGTGGTGGCGCTGGGTGGGTCAGCCAGCCGGCGTACCTGAATAGAATGCTCGCTCACAATTCAAGCCTGGTGGTGTACAACTTGGGCTTAATTTAGCACACTTTGGACGACGCACTTCAAATGAATCACGTATTACCGGGCGCCGCGCAAACACAGTGACCATGCCAACCTCAGGATTCAGCAAGCCCTGTTGTTGGCTGGTCATACTGCTTGCGCTCAGCGCTTGCGGCCCGGTTTCCCAGACCGAATCCGAGCCATCCGCTAGTCCAGCCGGCAAAACATCCACGCAAAACTCAGCAATGAACTATGCGGACGTACAATACGTCGGTTCCAATACATGTGCGGAATGTCATGCTGACGTCTATTCAGCCTGGTCTGGGTCGCATCATTTTCACGCCATGCAATCCGCCGATCCCGGGCAGGTGATGGCGCGGGTTGGGGTGGATGGCCAGGTTTCTCCAGACTATCGCTTTACTGAGCGCAATGGCGAACTGTGGTTGACCTCAACTGTTGCAGAGGCTGATCCGGCTAACCGCGACCCAACTTCTGAATCGAGTTGGCGGGTGCCCTATGTATTTGGCGTGACACCGCTACAGCAATATCTTGTTGATGTAGGGCAGGGCCGCTTGCAGGCGTTTGCCCAGGCTTATCCCGATCCCGCCGCCGCGGCTGATCAGATGCAGATGCCGGCGCGTTCTTTGGTGATACCTCGCGAACACTTCAGCGTGCACGGTGAAATCAGTGGGCCGAATGACGTCCTGCACTGGCGCAAGCCTGGACAGAACTGGAATCATATGTGCGCAGATTGTCACTCTACCGCGGTCAGCAAAGGGTACGATCCCAATACAGATGCTTATGCAACAAGCTTTGCAGAGATTTCGGTCGGCTGTGAAGCCTGTCATGGTGGCGGCAGTGCTCATGTGGACTGGGCGCGCAGCGGGGCTGCAGCAGCAGCTGGTGCTGATACTTCGGTCCGGGTGACAACATTGCGATCTCCAGACGAACAGCTCAATACCTGTGCGCAATGCCACAGCCGCCGGGGTCAGCTGGCAGAAGGTTTTACGCCACAGACTGCCCTGCTGGACCATTATCAGCCGGCGTTGCTGGATGATGGTTTGTATCATGCAGATGGTCAGATCAACGATGAGGTATTTGTCTACGGGTCGTTTCTGCAGAGCAAAATGCACGCGCGCGGGGTAACTTGCAGTCACTGTCATGAACCGCACAGCGCCAGGCTTCGCTTGCCTGGTAATGGCACCTGTACGCAGTGCCACAGCGCTGCGGGACACCCTGACTTTCCGACACCGCAGCAAACCGACTACGACACAGCAACCCATCATCACCATGCGCAGGGTTCCGCCGGCGCGCAGTGTGTGAACTGTCATATGCCGGCGAAGGTGTACATGCAGGTGGACGCACGGCGCGATCACAGTTTTCGCGTGCCGCGACCCGACCTGTCAGCGCAACTGGGTACGCCGAATGCCTGCCGGGAATGTCATACCGACCGCAGCGACCTTTGGTTAGCCGAGCGGATTTCGGTCTGGAGCGGTAAGCTGCCGGAGCCGCATTTTGCTCCCGTACTGGCGGCAGGGCGGCTTGCTGAGCCCGCGGCGGAAGCGGCACTCGCTGAGCTTGCGCTGGATCCTGCTTTGAGTGGGATAGTTCGAGGGACGTTGATGTCCTTGTTGAGCGAATATCAGCGCCACGGCTCCAGTATGGCGCTGCAGCAGGGCCTGCGTGATGCAGATCCGCTGGTACGCATCGGTGCGCTGCGTGGCGCCCAGCGCTGGCCACCACCGACCCGGTTCCGTGCATTACGCTCACTGCTGCACGATGACTTGTTAGCCGTGCGTATGGCTGCGGTTCAGGCACTGTTGCCTGTGTTCGGTGAGCTGAGTGTGTCTCAGCAAGCCCAACTGGAACCCGTACTGGAGGAGTACAAGCATATGCTGCAGGTGTCACAGGACCGTGCTGAGGGGCAAACCCAACTGGCAGTTTTGTATACCGCTCAGGGGGAGCTGGAAGCTGCAGAAAATGCTTATCAAAAAGCCATTACGCTGAATCCACAGTGGTTACCTGCCTACGTGAATCTGGCGGATCTGTATCGGGACAGTCAGCGCGATCTGCAGGCTGGGCCGGTGCTGGATCAGGCTCTGGCCGTGGATCCCGCGCAACCCAACGTGTTACTGGCCAAGGCTATGTGGTTGGTGCGTCGCAAGCAATCTGACGAGGCGATGCCGCTGTTGCGTCGCGCTTATGAGTTGGCGCCACAAACGCCTCAATATGCCTATGTATATGCGGTGGCGCTACATTCCAATGCGCAATCAGCGGTCGCGCTGGCCATGCTGGAAGATGTGCTGCAGAGGCAGCAGGGCAATACACAACTCTTCAACCTGGCCCTGAGTATTGCGCGCGACAGCGGGGACATGGCGGCGGTGGCGCGACTGCTGGCGGCGCCGGATGCTGGGCCGACGCCACGCTGACAGTTCTGACGAACACTTTAAGGTGTATACCAGATCGGGCTGCTGTAAGCGCGTTCCTGAATGGTCGTAGGGCCTACGGTAGGTTCTGTCAGCCCCAATGCCAGAGCATCCAGCAGGGCGTGTCTGGGGGTTGGTATCTGCAATACACGTACGTAATAGAACGCGGCTTGATCGGGATTGAAGTCGGCATCCTGCCAAGTGGCGGTTAAGCTTGGCGCGCCAATGCTGTTATCCCACGCGCCGGTGCTGACATCCACGGTATTGCCCACCGCCGCCAGTTCACCTTGTGGTCCTGGTGAGCGCTCGCCGCTCCAGGCCACATTAAACACTTGTTCTTGGGTGTTGCCGTCGGTGTCCAGCCAACCTTTAATGATCTGAATGCGATCCAGATTGGCGGATTTGGGGTCTTTGGCTGCGTTCACATTGAACGTGATGGATTCTGTTGGGGCTTGGATGACGCCGCCCATGGCGGTGCTGCCGCTGTTGCTGCTGGCACTGAACTGCAGACGGATTCTGGGTCCTGTTGTGGCATAAACCTCACGACGTTTAAACGCTGCCATGATGGCTTCGCGGGTGTTGGCTTCTGCCCACACGGCGGCCAGGCCACCCGCTTGCATGGACCAGCCGGTTGGACCACTGGCAATGGCGTTATTCTGTTTGCGTTCCGGCACGGAATCGAACGCCATTTTGCCCCAGAAGTTGGGTTCTTCTGCGGCGGCCAGACCGGTGTGGCTGTCGGTGGAGCCAACCATGCCGAATTGAAACGGATTCGTGCCTAGTTGCGCGCCTAGACTCAGGCCAGTCTTCAGCCCGCTGCGGATATAGTCCGCCGGCTGCGGCGCATAGGGTTGGCCGCGCTCTTGCTGGATATACCAGGGATACTCCTCAAAATCGGCAAAAGGGTCATCTGGCGACAGGGTGGGGTGGGTTTCGGAGTCACCTTTGTACTGGGTGACTTCCACCACAGGTTCCCAACGCTGACTCAGCTGTGCGTAGTCGGCATCCATGGCTTCGCCGCGCAATGTCGTTGCGGAAAACATGAAGCCTTTGGATATGTTCGAATTGTGCGGAATGGCGATGAAGTTGGCCTGCGTGGCTTCTGCGGTTTCTTCCAGCCAGCGCCATAGATCGTCCGGATAGGGGCTGTCTGTGGACGAGAAGGGCATGAACTGGCCAGCAGTCTCTCCATCTGCGTCAGTGACTACTATGCGGTGCAGGTTGCCGCCGCCGGGAATTGAGCTCCATTCCCACCCGAGCAGGGTCGTAAATGTGCCGGGGTCGTAGTGGTTTTCCGCCATATCGCGCATTCGCTGCCAGGCGTTGCGCGCGGATACATCGGCGCCCGGCACAGCACCTGCAGCGGTGACTTCGGACCAGTTCGCTGCTGCCGCCACGGGATCACCCTGGTTCGGTAGCAAGCCACTGAAGTAGGCCGGTCCGGTTTCGCTGTCGATGGCATCGCGAATCTGTTTTTCGTTGTACCAGTAGGCGAGCCGTTCGATCATGTTAGGTTCTTCGTCCTGAATGCCCTGAAAGTAGATATCGCGAATGCCGCCATAAAACTCCGCGTGATCCGAGACCACCAGGAAGTCCAGGGGGGTATTGATCTGCACGCGCGTGCGGTTGTAGGGGTGAATCACCGGCAGACCTTTAGCGTAGCGATATGCCGTGTCTGGGTCGGCGCTGAGGTTGCCGTTTAGAAACGCATCAAAAGAATAAGCGGTGTGCAGGTGGGTGTCGCCCCATAGTAGCAGTTTTTCGCTCTCGGCCCGTAGTTGCCCAATGGTCAGGCAGCTGAATGCGACACACAGCCAGAGCCAGGTGTGAACGGTCGGATTGGTGTGTTGTTTCATCGGTGTAATACCCCTCTCGAAATGCCAATACGCTGGACAACTTTGCGCGCGCCTATTAGCGCATGAGGACGTCGTCAGGGCAAGTTGTGCGGCGGGTGATCAGGTTCACGCCCGGTGCTGCAGGTACAACAGAATTTGTTATGTCAGTCACAGAAATATGCCCTACGAAGGCTATGATGCGCGGGTTAAAGAAGTGTGTAAAAAAGTAACATGAAAGTCAGTAAAGTCCTTAAATCAGCGAAAACGTATCACCATCGTCTGGTTGCTGCGTCTACCTTCGGTGTGTTGGTGAGCATGTCAGCCTGGTCCGGTGTCAGCCTGGCGCAGACAGAACAGGCGAGCGGCGAAGCCGCACTTGCGCAGCCGGTCAAACCGACTCTATCTGCGGACAGCAAAGCGACAACCGCTGCTGTTGTGGCCTCGCCGCCGATCAGCGACGTGAATGTGGTCACACAGGACGATGTGCTCTCCGAGCTGAGTTTGCTGCTGGCGACATCCAGCGTTCCAGGGCCAGCGCCTGCTGCCGTGGACTCATCTTTGGTTGAGGATGAGTAGACCGCGCCTCAAATCTCCCGACAGAAACGCGCCAGATCGGCGGCAGTGTCACGACTGATATCCGGACAGGCCGGGACAAAAATCTCGGTGCCGTGCACCGTGCCCATGACCTGACGACAGCGTGCCGCAACGCCGGCGCGCAGCAGCAGTCGATAAAACTCGACCCCTTCGTCCCTCAACGGATCACATTCGTTGACACTGATGACGGTGGGCACCAACCCTTCGACGTCTGCCTCTTCAGCAAAGCTGGGCCAGGCCAGTGGGTCGCGTTGTTCAAAAGCGCTGATACCGTATGCCATGGCGCCACGATTGTTGTGCAGATCCAGCAGTATGCCGTTGTTTTCCGTGGATGACGGCAGATGATCCTGGGGCCAGACACCGGCAATATACGGACACAGTGCATAGAGCCCGCGAATCAGCGCCAGTTTATTTTCGCGCTTCAGTTTCAAGCCCGTTGCCAGGCATAAATTACCGCCACCGCTTTCTCCCGCCACAATGATGTGGTTGGCATCAATGTTCAATCGGTCTGCGTTCTCGTGCAACCACAGCACACCCGAATAACAGTCATTCAAGCCCGCCGGATATGGTTCAACTTCTGGTGCGGACGAGGCGTACAGGCAGTTGCGAAAGTCGACCATGGCAACTGCAACGCCCTGTTGCGCGATGACCTTGCCCCAGGCGCGGTACATGCCGTCGTAACATGACATGGCCTGCATGCCGCCACCGTGAATGTAGTACACACAGGGTAAGGTCTCGTCACCTTCGGGGCGGATCATGCGTACATTGATCGTGTTGCCGTCGGGTTGCGAAGTAAATGACTCGTCTGCAAAGACCAGGCCTGCAGATGGGGCAACCGCTTCGTTGTCCACCATTTCCAGGCCGGCCTTAAGCTGCTCCTGTGCCGCCAAATTGTCGGGGTCCTGAGCGATTGCCAGCAGCGCTTCGCGGCTCTCGACATCGTCGAGGCTGTCTGTTGGAAAAAAGCCCATAATGGCTTTAATGCGTGGGTCGATCCTTGGATCTTCCATTAGTTTGCTCATGCGCTGCGCCCAAATCAGTTTGTAATGATTGACTTATCATACACGCGGTCCGGGTGGAGCCAAGCGTGTTAACACCATTTGGGTAGCCGTTGCTCGTGCACAAGTGCTACCCTGCTCGGCTGTTTTCACGTGGAGGATTTGGGGTGGCGGCACTATCAGGAAAAATTGCGGTGGTCACTGGCGCCAGTCGCGGTATCGGTAAGGGTATTGCGCTGGCGTTGGGTGAACTTGGGGCCACAGTTTATGTCACAGGGCGTACCACCGGGGATGGTGAGCGCACCATCGATACCACTGCGCGCCAGGTGACGGAAGCGGGTGGGGAAGGTCGTGCCATCCAATGTGATCATGGCAATGATGACCAGATCGCAGCGCTGTTTGCGCAGATTGGCGAGCAGGTCGATCACATCGATATTCTGGTCAACAACGTGTACAAAATTCCCAATCCGCCAGCCTGGGGTGGCGGTTACTGGGATCATCCGATTCAGGTCTGGGACGACCAGGTTGGCATTGGTCTGCGTGCGCACTATGTGGCCAGCTGGCACGCGGCGCAACTGATGTTTGCGGCGCCGGCTGCGGCCATGATCAATGTGTCTTCGCCGGGCGGCCAGAGTTATCACTTCAGCAGTTCGTATGGCGCCGGCAAAGCCGGGTTGGATCGGTTAACCAAGGACATGGCGGTAGAATTGGAGCCCAAGGGTATCCCAGCGATTGTCCTGTATCCGGGTTCCGTCTCAACCGAATTCATCCAGGACGCGGCTCAGGAACGGGAAATGGACCTGTCACAGTCGCAAACGCCGCTGCTGGTCGGACGAGCAGCAGCGGCATTGTTGTGTACGGATGATCTGATGGCACGCACCGGTACCATCCAATGGGTCGAAGATCTGGTGGATGAGTTTGATCTGTACGACGAAAATGGCAGTCGACCGACCCAGCGCTACGCTGAACGCATCAGCTGAGTCGATTGTGGTGCGGCCGGTGCTCAACCAGCCGTGCGACTCAATCAGCCCGGCGGCGCCATATGATAAAGGTAAACATCTGATCTGGGGTCGTCGGGAGGCAGATTCAGGATCTGCCGCCGCAGTTGGGTATCGGTGACGCGCACCGCGCGTCGCTGATAAAGAAGGTCATCTACCTTGACCACCACCGTATCGTTGGCCGCGACAATGGCGGGCCAGCGCTTGTCGGCGCAGCGTGCACAGGGGATGTACAACTCGCCTGCATGGACAAAACTCACCGTGGTGACAGAATGGGGAATGCCGTACCAGGGGTGGGTTTGCAGCCAGACTTTCTGTCGTGGGACCATCGCCGACCAGTCGGGGGCCACGGTTGCATCCACGGTGCCGCTCAGGCGTAACCCCGGACGTTGTTCTTCGGGGTTCACGCGGATCAGAGCAGCAGTGGCATAGAGCAGGATCAGCGTAGCTATGACAACAGCGGTAATCCGCCTAAGTGGTGTACTCATCGAGTTTTTCTCCCTTTAGACTCCATTTCTGGCTCATTTCTGCTTGGGTATGAAGCTATTTTCCTTCTGGGGAAGACGCTATAATAAAGCCTTGAAGGGAGCAAATACCGGCAGTAGAATGCGCGCCTGCGTAAGCAGGACCCCGCGAAAGCAGGGTAACAATTTGGCTGAAGCGACATGCACTTTGCGCAAGCAAAAAGGTATGGCGTTCGGCCGTTTGGCGTCTGGCAAAATTTTTGCTAAGCCAAAGCAGTGGGAGCACTGCTGGCTGTGTTAAGCAAGAAGAAGCAAGAGCAAGAAGTAGTTTTTTTGCGGATTACGATTTGCGGTTTAAATAGCGAACTAAGGAGCGTCCTCATCGCTAAAGGAGCAACACATTAAAAAAGGTAGCAAGCGCGCCGAACGGTCGCTGTTGAACGAAGAAATTCGCTCAAGCAGTGTACGTCTGGTGGCCGCGGATGGTAGTCAACGCGGCGTGGTTTCACGCGAAGAGGCGTTGGCTGAAGCACGGGCTTCAGGACTCGATCTGGTGCTGGTCGCACCCGAAGCGGAACCCCCCGTGTGTAAAGTGATGGACTATGGCAAGCATCTGTTTGAGCTGAAGAAAACCAAGGCAGCTCAACGCAAAAAACAGAAGCAGATCCAAGTCAAAGAGATAAAATTTCGACCTGGCACTGAGGAAGGCGACTATCAGGTAAAACTACGCAACCTGAAGCGCTTTTTAGACGAAGGTGACAAAGCCAAAGTCAGTCTGCGGT
>JBCCUW010000093.1:0-11011 GCA_039196385.1 Pseudomonadota bacterium | reverse complement strand
CGCGCACCCCTGTTTCTTTTCCTACCTCCATTATTCCCTCGACGTATTCAGTCGCGTGCGGTCAGCCTGAACAGATAAGCCTCATTGACATTTTCATTGCGGGGCCGATTGCCGTACTTACTCTCGTAAGCGTCGCTGAAGGTATTGAATTCTTCCGCACTGGTGACCCGCGTGGCGCGCAATTCGTACAGGTTGTTGTCTACCAGCAGACGGACGTCGGGATTACTTTCGATGTGCTCTACCCAGGTTGTGCGATTTGCGCCAGCGTGGACGTAAGCAGCCGGCCCTAGCCCGATCACCCACAGCTTGACTGAATAAGGTTCCGCAGGATTGGTTTCCAACTCGATAATGCTTGGGTCCGCAGCGTTGGTCCAATCGCTGGGTGGCGGGGTGACAGTGCCCTGCAGGGCGCCGCTGGAAAATGGAATATAACCGCAGCCGCCAAGCACTAGCAGAGTGGACAGCAACAGGCCGGAGTACAAAGAGGACAGGGTGCGCATGAGATTGATGCTCGTCTACTGGAACGCGCCTGTTTTAACACACCGCAGTGCAAATATCAGCGAACACGCTGCGCCTTGCTGGCGCAGCGCGCTGGTGGGATGAGCGTTAGGCCGGGTCAGCGATCCAACTGCCGTGGAAGCCCGCAGGCACCCGGGCCGGCAGGTGTACCCTGGCCACCGGGTCTGCCGCCATATTGCTGGCATCAACAATGATCAGCTCACTTTGGTCTGACGCGGGATCGTAGACAAAACTCAACAGATAGCCGTCATCTTCAGATGTTGCGCCCGCGGCGGGAACAAACACAGGCTCACCACCTAGCCGGGAATTGGGCAATTCGTGCGCAGTGGAGCTGCCGGTCTGCAGATCGTACTTGCGGAACGCTACTGCCACAGGCAGACCGGAACCGAACTCTGCGGTGTAGCCGTACCGATGCTTCTGGCCGACCAGGCTGTCCGGCACGCGCGGAAATTCCACGGCGTGGTCATCCAGCTGACTTTCGCTGACCTTGCCGGCTTTCTGGTGGATGGTCCATCGATGCAATACCGGAGGCACTTCCGATACACCGGGTTTCATAGAGTGGGCCATACGGCACACATCGATGACGATATCGTCACCCTCTTCGTAGGCATTCAGCGGGTGATAGACATAACAAGGATCAATGTCGTACCACACCACGTCTTTGTTGCTGCCGTTACGCGGCATTACGCCGAGGCGGGCGCCGTATTCATCACTCCATTGAATGGGCAGGCCGGTGTTGGCTGCGTTTTCAAAGTTCCACACCAGCGGCAGATCCATGAAGATCACGTAGTTTTCGGTGATGTTGAAATCGTGCACCATGGTGGCGCCTTTCACTTCAATCACTTCGCTTTGCAGCAGTTCGCCTGAGGCGGACGCGCGATGGTAGGTCATGTATGGGGGCGCCATACCGTAAGCAAAGAACAACAGCTCGCCGGTGACGGGGCAGATTTTCGGATGGGCAGTCATGCCGGTGTCCAGCTTGCCGTCGAAGTCGTAAGCGCCAACGGTTTCCAGCTCTGGGGACAGTTCAAACGGCCAGTGCGCCTCTTCCAGCGCCAGGATTTTACCGGCGTGACCGATAATGTGGGTATTGGCCAACGATTTGGATCTGTCGTCCAGGGCGTCCAGCGGGTCTGCGCCAATATCGGCCAATAACGGTGTGCGAACGTAACGATTGCGGTACCAGTTAGCTTTGCCGTTACCCAGTTCCACTCCGTGAATCATGCCGTTACCGAGAAACCAGTGGGGGGTGTCACCCACTTCAGGGTTGGCGCCGTTACGGAAGTAACGTCCGTTTAGTTCCGGCGGGATACTCCCGGTGACCTGTAACTGCGTTTCTGTCACTTCTTCGTAGGTAGGGGCAAAATTGCCGGACAGCCAGAATGGCTTTTCTTCGCTGATTGCTTCACTCATCGGTCTTGTTCCTCTGTTTTAAACGTTTATCAGGTTAAGCGTCAGGGTTTCTTATTGTGGGAATTCCGTCTACGGTCGACGGTACTTATTCGGTGTGGCTTCAACATCGCCTGCATGCAGTTAATGGCTTCCTGTATGTAACCTTCCTGCAGTGCATCGCCTTCTGCTGGTTCACACTCGCGCCAGGCCTCGTAAGCACCCACAACCACAGCAAATTGCAGCTGCGCCATGATGCGGGCGTTGCCCTGGCGAATTTCTCCGTTGGCCATGCCTTGCTCCAGGTTGTGCTGGATGGCATCGACCAATGCGCTGTTGGCCATAGAAATGCCGGCGTCGGCAAATTCGCGACTGGTGCGCGCCAACATATCGTGCAGTGCCGGATTGCGCTCGGCGAACGCAAACGCCTTGCGCACGACAGATTCTTCTGTCAGCCCGTCAGGTCCGCTGGAAGCCGCTTCCGGCATGGTGAACAGCGCGGCTTCCTGGGCATAGTCTTCTGCAATTTTCACCAGCAGGCCCTGCTTGGAGCCGAAGTGATGGAACAGGATGCCTTCCGACACCCCTGCCGCGCGCGCAATCTGCTGGGTCGACGTGTTGGCGAATCCCTGCTCTGCAAAGAGTTGTGCAGCGGCACGCAGCAGCTGGTCCTGCTTCTGGCGTGGATCCCGGCGATAGGCTGGTGTGGTCTGAGTGGTTAGCATTGTGCGTTTCTGGCCCTTATTGAGTGACACTTTATAAAGTATCACTCAATAAGTAAAGCGTGAGTTGTGTCCATGCCGCCGATTACGTGCACGAACCGGCCATCTCTGTCTCCACTGAGGACCGGATCTGGTATAACAGGCGGAAATCATAGAGAGGGTAGGGTGATGGTGGATCCGTATGCGTCAGCGGTGGAATTGGCCGCTGCAATCAAGAACAAAGAGGTCAGTGCGGTTGAATTGCTGGAGATGTATATCCAGCGGGTCGAGAAATATGACCCCCAGATCAACGCGGTGGTCGTGCGTGATTTTGATCGAGGCATGGAGGCGGCCAAAGCCGCGGACGCGGCGCTGGCTCAAGGGCAGGATCTTGGCCCACTGCACGGTGTGCCGATGACCATTAAAGAAGCCTACGATATTGCCGGCTTACCGACGACCTGGGGCATTCCGGCCATGGCCGAGAATATTGCGACATCGGATGCGGATTCGGTGCAAAAGTTAAAAAGTGCGGGTGCGGTATTTTTTGGCAAAACCAACGTGCCGCTGAATCTGGGTGACTTTCAAAGCTTTAACGAGATTTACGGCACCACCAATAATCCCTGGGATCTGGGCTGCACACCTGGGGGTTCTTCGGGGGGGTCGTCTGCCGCGTTGGCAGCCGGGTTAACGGGTCTAGAGGCAGGCTCCGACATTGGCGGCTCCATTCGCAATCCCGCGCACTTCTGCGGCATCTACGGGCACAAACCCACCTGGGGGGTGGTCCCGGACAGCGGTCACGCCATGCCCGGCCAACTGCTGCCCGCCGACATTGCAGTCGTTGGGCCGATGGCCCGCAGCGCTGAAGATCTTGCCTTGTCGATGGATATTGTGGCCGGTGCCCGCTCGTCCGACCGGCGTGGCTGGCATTTGCACCTGCCCAGACCGGAACGGACCAAACTCAGCGAATACCGCGTGGCAGTGATGCCCACGCATGAGTTGGCGCCGGTCTCGAACGAAGTGGCGGATCGCGTGCAGTCGGTTGCAGATACGTTGGCGCGACTCGGCGCGCAGGTGTCGGACAACGCGCGGCCAGACTTGGATCTGGCGGCCAGTTTTGAAATCTACAACCGCCTGTTATGGGGGGTGATGGGTTCGGGCATGAGTGAGGAGGAAAAGGCGTTTACCCGCGCCATGGCGGCTGAAATGGGTGACGCAGAAGGGGTTGCCGCGCATGCCGTGAAGTACAGTGTGCAGGAGCACGCCGATTGGCTCTCTGCCAGCAATCAACGCTTCCACATCCGCGAGGCCTGGACGCGCTTTTTTGATGACTGGGACATACTCATCTGTCCGCAGATGCCAACGGATGCGTTCCCCCACGATCATGGTGACTACATGGGCCGCACGTTGCAGGTCGACAATGTAGAGCAGGAGTATTTTCAGCAGATCTTCTGGGCGGGTGCGATTACGGTGGCACATCTTCCCAGCACCGTCTTTCCCACCGGACCGTCTCGAGCCGGCCGGCCCATTGGTCTGCAGGCAGTGGGGGCAGAGTTCAATGATTATCAAACCATCGACTTCAGTCGTCTATTAGCGCAGGAACTGGGTGGTTTTGTGGCGCCGCCTGATTTCCCATGATCGTATCGGTTTAATTCGGTCAGGCGAGCAGCTCAGCAAACGCCGCCACCGCCGGTGCCGGCTCGCGCGACCTGCTCAGTGCCAGCCCGATATCCTCCGGTGCCAGATTCAAGAGGGTTTCGAAGACGTGAAAGTCGCGCCGCAGGCGCGCGCCGGGTGGACGGAAGGACAGCAAGGGGGAAATGGCATCGGTCTGCTGCACAATTTCCGCCGCCAGCGGAAAATAGTCACACACGTACCGAGGTGCGTTCGGTGTGGCGCCGGCGCGCTGCAAGGCTTGGGTGATTTCTGCGGACAGCGGCAGATTGGCGGACGGCAGCACCATGGGGTAGCTGAATAGTTCGTCCGGGCTCAGATTACTGTTGGTCGCAGCGGGGTGGTCACGCCGACTGATAAAGGAATAGTGCACCTGCCCCACTTTCTGCCACGGCAGTTCGGGGCGGGTATTCAGATAGGCACGCAAACTGAGCATGGCATCAATTTCACCGGCGACCAGCGCCTGTGCCATGCTGGCAAATGAGCCGTCAATCACGTCCATGGTTAAGCCCGGATAGCGGGCGGCAAACTGGCCGATTGGCCGCACCATCAGCGACTGCAGTGCCGCTGGCGCAATGCCCAGGTTGAAACGTCCGGCGGTTAGGGAACGGTGTGCCTCCGCCGTGTTCATCAGGTCGTGGGTATCCGCCAGAATCTGCCGTGCACGCAGCACAAAACTGCGGCCGGCTTCGGTGAGCGCAACGCCCCGGGGTAAACGCTGAAACAGTTTCACGCCCAACAGCTTTTCTACGTCGGCGACACTTTTGGTCAGCGCAGACTGGGTAATGGCCAAACTGGCCGCCGCCCCGGTGAAGCTCTCGGCCTGGGCAACCTCGACAACGTGGCGGAGCTTGCGCAGATCAGTCAGCATCTCTGGTATTCCTTGCAGGTATTCCTCGCACTAATACCAAAGAGAATAATTTGAATTAGACAGAATGGCAATTTCGGGTCATTCTAGTTGCCGGAATCAGCATGCGCGGAGTGGGTCTATGAATCTGTATCGATCGGCAGCGATTGACGAAGCCAGGGTAAACGCGTTTGGACAGCCCCTGGACAAGCTGGATCTCAGCCATTGGGACATCTGGCAGCAGGACGTGATTTACCCTTACTTTGAACGCCTGCGTCAGGAAGATCCCGTGCATTACACGCCGGATAGCCGTTACGGGCCGTTCTGGTCGGTCACCCGCTTTGAAGACATTAAAGCGGTTGACAAGAATAACGAAGTGTTCTCATCGGCCAGCGGTATCTCCATTGTCGACATCCCCGAAGAGTTCAACACACAGAGCTTTATTGGCATGGACCAGCCCGAGCATGATGTGCAGCGCAAGACGGTGACACCGGTGGTGGCGCCGCGAAACCTGGCGGCTCTGGAAGGCACCATTCGCGAACGGGCTGCCAGCATCCTGGATAACCTGCCGGTGGGTGAAACTTTCAACTGGGTGGAACACGTCTCTATTGAGCTGACCACACAAATGCTCGCTACGCTGTTTGATTTTCCGTTTGAAGATCGTCGTCGCTTAACCTGGTGGTCAGATCTGGCCACGGGTGGCCGGGAAACCGGGCTGGTGAAAACCAATGAGGAACGGCGCCAGGGTTTGCTGGAGTGTCTGGAGGTTTTTACCGGGCTGTGGCACGAGCGGGCTAACAGTGAGCCGGGTAACGATCTGATTTCCATGCTTGCGCATGGTGAAACCACCCGCGATATGATTAACCGCCCCATGGAATACCTGGGCAACCTGACCTTGCTGATTGTGGGTGGTAACGATACAACGCGTAATTCCATTTCCGGTGGCGTGCTGGCACTGAACCAGTTTGCAGACGAGTACGCCAAGCTGCGCGCCAACCATGACCTGGTGCCCAATATGGTTGCGGAGATTATCCGTTGGCAGACGCCGCTGTCGCACATGCGACGCACTGCTTTGACCGATTTTGAGCTGGCGGGCAAACAGATTCGTAAAGGTGACAAAGTGGTGATGTGGTACGTCTCGGGCAATCGGGACGAAACGGTTTTTGACCAGGCGGATCAATTAATCATCGATCGCAAAAATGCGCGGCAGCACGTGTCTTTTGGCTTTGGCATCCATCGCTGCATGGGTAACCGTCTCGCGGAAATGCAGTTGCGTATTGTGTGGGAGGAAATCCTCAAGCGGTTCCACACTGTCGAAGTGGTTGGCGAACCCCTGCGGGTGCGCTCCAACTTTGTCCGTGGTTACGCAGACCTGCCGGTGCGCGTCCATCCCCTTTAGCATCGTGTCATTTCGTCTAGCGCTGCCGCTATTGATTGCACCCCTTCGGCAATCTCGCTGAGGGTCAGCGATGCATAACCCAGTATGATTTCTGCCGTGGCCTCTGCGTCAGGCTGCAGGTAAAAGGGTGCTGCGGAATAGATGCCGGTGTGGTGCTCACGACAACGCCTGATCAGGTCTGGTAGATCCGCACTCCGCAGATTGGCTAACCGCACTACGACGTGTAAGCCGGCCTGGCTGCCGATCACATTGGCTCTGGCTCCCAGGTGGCGTTTGATCGCATCCAGCAGGGCGGCGCGTTTTGCCGCCAAACGGTTGCGCACCCGATGAATGTGTCGTTCCAGATGCCCTTCGTTGATAAAGTGGCTGAAAGCCAGCTGTTCCAGCGTGGACGGCCAGGTGTCGGCCATGGCTTTAATCGCCAACAGGTCGGGCAGGAATGGCTCCGGCACGACCATCCAGCCGATGCGCAGTGACGGGAAAAAGATCTTTGAGGAAGTCCCGACGTAGATCACACAACCACGGGTATCCAGCGACTGCAGACTGGGTACCGGGCTGTGCTGGTAGCGAAACTCACCGTCGTAGTCATCTTCCAGAATAACGGTCTGCTGCTGGTGCGCCCACGCCAGGGTGGTGAGGCGTCGTTGGACGGGCAGGATGCCCCCAAGGGGGAACTGATGTGAGGGCGTGATGCAGGCTAGTTTGGCACCGGTGATGTCCGCCAATGCGTCTGTGCACAGGCCCATGTCGTCCACCGGTACTGTGCGTATGTTGGCGCCAGCTGCAAGCAGACAGCGACGAAAGCCGCGGTAATGTGGATTCTCCAACACAACTTGATCGTCAGGATCGATCAGCAGCCGGACGCTGAGATCTATGGCTTCCTGCGTACCCTGCACGATCACCACTTGTTCCGGGTTGCAATGCACACCCCGGGCCCGGGCCAGGTATCCGGCAACCGCTGTGCGCAGTGCGGTGATCCCAGCGTGTGGCGCATAACCCAGTTGACTCTGGTTCAACTGGCGGGCAGTGCGTCCGACGATACGTGCCCAGGTGGGCATGGGCAGATCCGCATAAGCCGGCTCGCCGTAAGCAAAGTCAAATTTTAAAGGTGTCCTGGGTTTACGCTGAAACAGTTCTTCGCTGACTTGCGCCTGAATGCGTTGGGTATAGCGCGATGGTTGCATCACAACAGGCGCTCCCACCGGCTGCTCTTCAATACGCTGAGCGGTTGGCTTGGCGGTGTGTGTCGCATGGGTAGCCACAGTTGCCACACTTGCTACAAAGGTGCCCGCGCCCGCCCGACTGGTCAGATAACCTTCTGCGGTCAGTTGTTCGTAAGCACCCAGGACGGAGTTGCGCGAAATCCCCAGTTCGGCTGCCAGTTGGCGGCTGGCGGGTAAGCGCGCCCGGGCGGGCAGTTGGCCGTGCAGGATGGCGTCGCGCAGCTGACCATAAATTTGACGTTGCAACGGTGCGGCTGGGTCCAGATGAATAGGTAGCATGGGTCGGTGTTTGAAAATTGGCTCCATGTAATCTACCTAATTTGGATCTTTTATAGAACCAATTAATTGCTGAGACTCTCGTTTCGTAACCAATCAGGTGGCTTCACCGTGCAAAACCCGAAACCCTCCAGAAAACTCAAACAAACGCCGCTGACCCGCCTGCGTCGGGCGCCGAAGCGCGGTTCATTCGCGGAGGCGGACATATATGCCATTCTGGACGCCACGCCGATGTGCCACGTGGGTTATCAGCTGGATAACCAGCCGGTAGTGATGCCGACCTGCCACTGGCGCGTAGGCGACCGACTCTACTGGCACGGCTCCCGGCTCAGTCGCACCATGCAGCGCAGTGCAGAGCAGCAGGTATGTGTCACTGTCACGCTGCTGGACGGGCTGGTACTGACGCGTTCGGCATTTCATCACTCCGCTAATTACCGCTCGGCTTTGGTGTTTGGAGAACCGGAAGTCGTCGGTGGTGGCGCCAAACTCGAGGCGCTGGAGCATTTCATTGAGGGATTGTTCCCTGGTCGCTGGGCAACACTGCGCCCACCGTCACGCAAAGAAATGAACGCCACTACGGTTCTGAGTCTGCCGATCAGCCAGGCCTCAGCAAAAGTCCGTCAGGGGCCACCCGTGGACCTGGAAGATGATCTGGACCTGCCGATCTGGGCTGGTGTGATCCCGCTGCAGATGGAAACTCAAGCTGTGCAACCCTGTGCGCACAATCAGAAACACGTACCGCTGCCTGACCATGTCAGCGATTATCAATTTGCCGGTCGCGTTGCGGCATCGGCTGACCCCGCCTTGGAGTAAAGTATGCCTGAACCTGTGACCCCGCTACAGAGCCAGCTCAGCCAGATCGATACGGCGCAGCCATTACCGTTTGCACTGTTGCATGCAGACGACGATATCACCGTGATTCTTTATCACCCGCAGGGTGAAGATCAGCAGACACCCCATGATCAGGACGAGTTTTACTTCATCGCCAGTGGCGAGGCTGAATTTTTCATTCAGGGTGAAAATCGCCCGGTACGTACAGGCGATGCGGTATTTGTGCCGGCTTTTGCCGAGCATCGTTTTGTTGCGCCGTCAGCAGATTTCTCCTGTTGGGCGATTTTTTATGGGCCGCGCCGGAAAGCGGACTGAGTAGAAACCGGGCATCGCTGGGCGGTGGCTTTGAAATTGGCTAGGAGAGAACGCTGTGTTGGAAATGCGCCCAGGTTGTGAACTGTGTGACAAAGATCTGCCCGCTGCCGGCGCAGACGCCATGATCTGCAGTTTTGAATGTACTTTTTGTGCAGCGTGTGCGGGTGATGTGCTGGCACACAAATGCCCCAACTGTGGTGGTGGACTGGTGCCCCGTCCGGTTCGGGATGCTGCTCTGCTGTCCCGCTTTCCGGCCAGTACCGAGCGGTTGTTTAACCCTCGCACTTGAGCCCGGGCCGTCCACACCTTGCAGGTAGCGTGCGATGATAAGATCATCAGCTTACACTTGAGGGGGTGCATAAGGGGGTGAATGAATGTCGATGATTCTTTCCTGTGCGTTTGCGACGTCCCGCGATAGCCACGAGCATGCGCTGGTTGCGGAACAATTAGGTTACCAGCACGCCTGGTTCTATGACTCGCCGGCGCTGTATGCTGATGTCTGGGTACAGATGTGCCGTGCTGCAGAACGCACTTCAACGATTGGCCTGGGCCCAGCGGTCCTTGTGCCCAATTTACGACATCCGATGACCAACGCTGCGGCACTGTCGACGCTGGTTGATATCGCCGGTGCAGAGCGCGTGGCGGTGACAATCGGCTCCGGCTTTACCGGTCGGTTGACGCTCGGTCAAAGGCCGCTCAAGTGGGCCTATGTCGCCGATTACGTGCGCACGCTGCGGGGTTTGCTGGCTGGTGAGGAAATGACCTGGGAAGGCAAACAGATCCAGATGATGCAACCCGAGGGGTTTGCGCCCGCGCGCCCCATTGACGTCCCCATCCTGATCGCTGCTGCTGGCCCCAAGGGTATGCAGTGTGCCCGCGAGTTGGGTGATGGGGTGTTTACCACCCAACCTGCTGGTGATGCCGAGGTAGCGCGCAATCCCGTGTTGACGATGGGCACAGTCCTTGATGTGGATGAAAACGCCGGTTCTGCGCGGGCTTTGGCTGCGGCCGGGCACGGCGCTGCTGTTGCGCTGCATATGGCGCTGGAGTTTGGCAACGAAGAGGCATTACCCAATGGCGCAGCTTGGGCAGCAGCTTACGCAGGGGTGCCGCCAGCCCAACGTCATCTTGCCTTGCATGATCAGCACCTGGTTGCGGTGAACGAACGGGACCGGCCGTTTGTGACAGGTCCCTTACTGGAACAGTTAGGCCTGGCTATGCCCGCTGAAGCCTGGCGGGAGCGCCTGCAACAGATGCAGGCGCGGGGTACCACGGAAGTGGTTTACCAGCCCGCTGGCGATGACATTCCTCGTGAGCTGGAAGCGTTTGCCAAGGTTATGACTTAGCCTCGGGCGGTGTATTGTCAGCGACGTCTTCTGGCGTGTCAGTGCTCACCTCAGTTTCTGCGACATCGTTTGTGCTGGCGGCAGTTTCTGTATTGGCAGCCTCGGTGGTCGAGTGCGTTGTACTCCAGGGCGAAGCCTCCGCATCAACTCCGGGCCACTCGGCAAACGGATAAGGTGTAACTTCGCTGTTGAACGTCAGATATTGGGTGATCTGCAAAATGTATCGCGACAGGTTGTGGCCGAACTTGTGCAGCGATGCATTGATCGTTCCAGTGAACAGCGCCGCAAAAAACTGAAACAGCGCCACAATCACCAGCAAGGCTTCAGCGATGGCATAAGCCAGCGAATAGAACAGCATATACAAGCCGCGCTGCCAGATACCTTTGTTTTTCAGGTGTGTTTTAACGCCGGGGCTGTTACCTCCGTTGCCTTGGTTGGTGGTTTGGGGATTCATATGATCGTCGTGCATGGTTGCCTGCATGGCACCTCCTGGT
>JBCCUW010000092.1:0-11094 GCA_039196385.1 Pseudomonadota bacterium | reverse complement strand
GCTAACCCTGACATGTATTAGCTTTAAACGCTTTTCTGATGCAATGGTAAAAGCGGTTTGATTAGTGGGTGAATAGGCTGATTGAGAAAGCATATCTTCCACAACGCCAATTACTTTAAGGTCCCGGCCATAGAATTTTATGATCTGCCCTACAGGATTTTCCAGTCCCATATAATCAACGGCTGTTTGATTTAAAATCATTGCAGACGAATCAGAGGCAATGTCTCTCGAAAAATCACGCCCCTCAATTATTTTCCACCCAACTGTTTTGCCGAAATCATGGCTTACGGCACCTTGCTTGATCAAGGTATGCCCGTGCGCCTGACGGGCCAGGACGTAGGTGTCGGCACCTTTTCTCACCGCCATGCCGCCCACCACAATCAGAAGAGCGGCAAGCGTATTATTCCGCTGAACCTGCTCAGCGAAGACGTAACTTTTGATCTGTACGATTCGTTGTTGTCTGAAGAGGCGGTGCTGGCTTTTGAATATGGTTACTCCACAACGGCGCCCAATACGCTGGTGATCTGGGAAGCCCAGTTTGGCGATTTTGCCAACGGCGCCCAGGTGGTCATTGATCAATTTATCAGTTCCGGAGAAACCAAGTGGGCGCGCTTGAGCGGCTTAACCATGTTGTTACCGCACGGTTTTGAAGGCGCGGGACCGGAACACTCGTCTGCGCGACTGGAAAGATTTTTGCAGCTGTGCGCCGAGCACAACATGCAGGTTTGTGTGCCTTCGACACCCGCTCAGGTATTCCACATGTTACGCCGGCAGGCCCTGCGCATGGCGCGTAAACCGCTGGTGGCCTTAACGCCGAAAAGCCTGCTGCGGCATAAGCTGGCGGTGTCGACCCTGGATGAGCTGTGTAATGGCGCGTTTCAACTGGTTTTGCCTGAAGTTGATGAGATTCCAAAAGATGCCGTTGACCGCCTTGTCATCTGCTCGGGAAAGGTCTACTACGACCTGCTGGAAGCTCGCCGTGCTGTTGGTGCACAAAACGTTGTTATTGTGCGTTTGGAGCAGTTGTACCCATTCCCGGAACACGAGTTTGCCGCCATACTGGCGCAGTACAGTGGCCTTAAAGAAGTTGTCTGGTGTCAGGAGGAACCCATGAACCAGGGTGCCTGGTACTCCATGCAGCATCGCTTGCGACGCGTCATTCTGGCCCAGGATGAGTCGCTGTATCTGGTTTATGCGGGCCGCGACGCGTTTGCAGCACCGGCCGTCGGTTATGCCAGCGCCCACACTGAACAACAGAACCAACTGGTACAGGATGCACTGTTTGGCTGAACGGCCAAGACTGGCCGCAATTACACGCTAGGACATTTGAAATGGATATTAAGGCACCCAAATTTCCCGAGTCGATTACTGAAGGCACGGTTGCGCAATGGCACAAGCAGCCAGGTGAGCCCGTGAAACGGGATGATCTGCTGGCGGACATCGAAACCGACAAAGTTGTTATAGAAGTGGTGGCGCCCGACAACGGCTCGCTGACCAAGATCATCAAAGCAGAAGGTGATGTGGTTGAATCGGAAGAAGTCATTGGCGAATTCGCCAGTGGTGCCGCAGCGGCACCCGAGCCAACCGCTGATGACGAACTAGCGGAAGAAGACGGCCTGGATGTGGAGGCGGGGGCCAGTCCGGCGGCCCGCAAGCTGGCGCTGGAATCCGGTGTAGACATCGACAAAGTGACCGGCACGGGACGCAGTGGCCGGGTCACTAAAGAAGACGTCGCTAATGCCCTGGCGCAAATGCCGGCGCCGGCGACCATCCCGACAGACAGCCCGCCGGCGGAGCAGGTACCCGCAGCGGCCGCCGTGCCGACCACGGCAGCACCGCCCGTGGCTGGGGTCGAAGCCCTGGGTGAACGAGTGGAACGACGGGTGCCCATGACCCGCCTGCGGGCCAGCATTGCACGGCGTCTTGTTGAAGCGCAGCACAATGCGGCCATGCTGACCACGTTTAACGAGGTCGACATGGCTCCGGTGATGGCCATCAGGAAGAAGTATCAGGACCAGTTTCAAAAATCACACAATGGCACGCGTCTCGGCTTCATGTCTTTTTTTGTGCGTGCCACTGTAGAAGCGCTGAAGCGTTTCCCATCGGTGAACGCATCGATTGACGGGAACGATATCGTGTATCATGGGTATTACGATATCGGCGTCGCGGTATCTACGGATCGTGGCCTGGTCGTGCCGGTGGTGCGTGAAGCGGATGCATTGAGCCTGGCGCAGATAGAAGACCAGGTGAACAGCTACGGACTTAAGGCGCGGGATGGCAAATTGTCGTTGGAAGACATGGCGGGCGGTACGTTTACCATTTCCAATGGCGGCGTATTTGGGTCGTTAATGTCCACACCCATTCTGAATCCCCCGCAAACCGGTGTGTTGGGGATGCACAAAATTCAGGAACGGCCGATGGTGGTGGATGGCGAAGTGGTGGTGCGGCCCATGATGTATCTGGCGCTGTCTTACGACCACCGTTTGATAGATGGCCGTGAAGCGGTTCAGTTTCTCGTTGCCATCAAAGGCATGATCGAAGACCCGGCACGAATTTTATTGGAACTTTAACTATGAGTGAGCATTACGACGTCATTGTCATTGGGGCCGGACCGGCAGGCTATGCAGCAGCTATTCGCTGTGCGCAGTTGGGTTTGAACACCGCCTGTATTGATAAATCCATCGGCAAAGATGGTGAGCCTACCCTGGGTGGTACCTGTTTGAACTGGGGTTGTATTCCCTCCAAGGCGCTGCTGGACGCTTCCCACAAGTATGTTGAGGCTAAAGAGCACTTTGCGGAAATGGGCATCGGTACCGGTGAAGTCACCGTGGATGTGCCCAAAATGATCGCGCGCAAAGACGATGTGGTTAAGGGGCTGACCGGTGGTATCAAGGGCCTGTTTCAGGGCAATGGGGTGACCGCACTGCACGGTACCGGCCGGTTGCTGGCGCAACGTCAGGTGGTATTTACACCTCATGAAGGGGAGGCTCAGACGCTGTCAGCTGAACATGTCATTCTGGCGCCGGGATCGGTACCCGTTGCCATTCCCCCGGCGCCGTTGACTGACGGCTTTATTGTGGATTCAACCGGTGCGTTGGAATTTGATGCGGTGCCGCCCCGGCTGGGTGTAATTGGTGCCGGTGTGATTGGTCTTGAACTGGGCAGTGTCTGGAACCGGCTCGGATCAGAAGTGGTGGTGCTTGAAGCGCTGGAAGACTTTCTGCCCATGGCTGACGAGCGCATCGCCCGGGATGCCAAAAAAATGTTGACCAACCAGGGACTGGATATTCGTCTCGGCACGCTGGTTACCGGTGCGCAGGTGAACGGTAACGAAGTCCAGGTGAGTTATCAGGATGCGGACGGCGATCACAACCTCGGCGTTGACAAACTGATTGTGGCCGTGGGGCGCAGACCGTATACGGAAGATCTGCTGGCACCGGACTGCGGCGTCAATCTTGATGAACGAGGCTTTCTGTACGTAAATGATCTGTGTGCGACCGACGTGCCCAATGTGTACGCTGTTGGCGACGTTGTGCGCGGCCCGATGCTGGCGCACAAAGGCACAGAAGAAGGGGTGATGGTGGCTGAGCGCATTGCCGGATTTAAGCCCCTCGTGAATTACGACACGGTGCCCAGTGTGATTTATACCCATCCCGAAATTGCCTGGGTCGGTAAAACCGAGCAGGAGCTCAAAGCGGATGGGGAAGAGTATAAAGTTGGCAGTTTTCCGTTCGCGGCCAGTGGCCGCGCGCTGGCGGCCAACGACACCCAGGGTATGGTCAAGATTATCGCTGATGCGCAGTCAGACCGAATTCTGGGTATTCATGTCCTGGGCCCTCAGGCGTCCGAACTGGTTGCTCAAGCTGTCATTGCGATGGAATTTGATGCGTCAGCGGAAGATCTGGGCTTAATCATGTTTGCCCATCCGACGCTGTCGGAGGCGGTGCACGAAGCCGCATTGGGGGTTGCAGGACATGCGATTCATATGGTGAATCGAAAACGGAAATAGCGTGCCAAACGCAGCGGAATAACAACTAAACAGGCGTCCATTAGGAGGGGCACAACGTGAACTTACATGAATATCAGGCCAAAGGGCTGTTTGCCGACTATGGCTTACCCGTTTCGCAGGGTTATGCGGTGGATACCGCAGATGAAGCCGTGGCTGCAGCAGAAAAAATTGGCGGTGATCGCTGGGTGGTTAAAGTCCAGGTCCATGCAGGTGGCCGCGGTAAAGCTGGTGGCGTTAAGCTGGCGGACAGTCTGGATGAAGTACGCGCGTTTGCCGACAACTGGATTGGTAAAAATCTGGTGACCTTTCAGACTGATGAGAATGGTCAGCCCGTGAGTAAAATTTATGTCGAAAGCTGCACCGACATTGCCAATGAACTTTACCTTGGCGCGGTCGTCGACCGGGGTACCCGACGCGTTGTGTTTATGGCCTCCACGGAAGGTGGCGTCGAGATTGAAACCGTCGCTGAAGAAACACCTGAGAAAATCCTCCGTGCAGTGATTGACCCATATGTTGGACCGCAGCCTTTCCAAGGGCGCGAGTTGGCCTTTAAGCTGGGTTTGGAAGGCCCGCAGATCCGTCAGTTCACCGACTTGTTTATGGGGCTGGCGAAACTTTTTCACGAACAGGATTGTGCGTTGCTCGAGATTAATCCGCTGGTCATTACCACGGACGGCGATATCCATTGCCTGGATGCGAAAATCAACATTGACAGTAACGCGTTGTATCGACAGCCAGCCCTGGCGGCGATGAACGATCCGTCACAGGAAGACGAACGGGAGGCTCAGGCAGCGGAGTTCAGCCTGAACTACGTGGCCCTGGACGGCAGCATTGGCTGCATGGTCAACGGCGCGGGTCTGGCCATGGGTACGATGGATCTGGTTAAGTTGCATGGGGGTAACCCGGCCAACTTTCTGGACGTGGGTGGCGGCGCCACCAAAGAAGCAGTGGCTGAAGCGTTCAAAATTATCCTCTCGGACGACGCGGTTAAGGCGGTCCTGATTAACATCTTCGGCGGTATTGTCAGCTGTGCGGTCATTGCTGAAGGCATTATCGGCGCGGTGGAAGAGGTTGGTGTTGAGGTGCCGGTGGTCGTGCGTTTCGAAGGTAATAATTCCGAAAATGGGCGCAAAGCTCTCGCGGACAGCGGTCTGAACATTATTCCCGGTGAATCGCTGGTAGACGCTGTTGAAAAAGCCGTGGCGGCAGCTGGAGGGCAGGCATGAGCATACTGATTGACAAAAACACCAAAGTGATCTGCCAGGGTTTTACCGGTGGTCAGGGTACATTGCACAGTGAACAGGCAATTGCCTATGGCACACAACTCGTTGGTGGGGTTACTCCCGGCAAAGGTGGTGGCACTCATCTGGATCGCCCCATTTTTAATACGGTGCGTGAAGCAGTTGATGCAACCGGTGCAACCGCGTCCGTCATATACGTGCCTGCAGGATTCTGTAAAGACTCCATTCTTGAGGCGCTGGATGCGGGTATCGAATTGATTGTTTGTATCACCGAAGGTATTCCCACACTGGACATGCTGACGGTCAAAGCGCGTCTTGAGATCTCCAACGCACGCATGATTGGCCCTAACTGTCCCGGAGTGATTACACCCGGGGAATGTAAGATCGGCATCATGCCCGGTGACATTCATCTGCCAGGTAAGGTAGGTATCGTGTCCCGTTCGGGCACGTTGACATATGAAGCCGTGAAGCAGACGACTGATCGTGGTTTTGGCCAGAGTTCCTGTGTCGGCATTGGCGGAGACCCCATCCCGGGCAGCCACTTTATCGACATTCTGGAACTGTTCCAGAACGATCCTGCAACGGAAGCGATTGTCATGGTCGGAGAGATTGGTGGCACGGCAGAAGAAGAAGCGGCTGCCTTTATCAAAGCGAACGTGACCAAGCCGGTGGTCGGTTACATCGCTGGTGTCACAGCACCTCCGGGTAAGCGCATGGGTCATGCCGGGGCTATCATTGCCGGCGGTAAAGGTACTGCAGACGACAAGTTTGCCGCCCTCAGCGATGCCGGTGTCAAAACCGTGCGCAGCCTGGCGGAGATTGGTGATGCACTGGCTGAGGTGACCGGCTGGAGCTGATTCTCTTCAGGCAGCATTGCCCGGCCAAAAGCAGGGGCACGCAAAGAAAGGCAGGTTTATCCTGCCTTTTTTGTTGGGGTTGAATTCTGCTGGGGCGACCCCATTGTCCACAACACTCCGTGATCGTTAAAAAAGGTGACAGCAAACAATGAGTGAAGCGCAAGTCGAAACCCATGCGTTCCAGACAGAAGCGAAACAACTTCTGAAGCTGATGATTCATTCTTTGTACTCCAACAAAGAAATTTTCTTACGCGAACTGATCTCCAATGCGTCGGACGCCATTGACAAACTGCGGTTCAAATCCATCGAAGCACCAGACCTGCTCGGTGGCGACGCAGATTTTCATATCGACATCACCTTTGATAAAGATGCCAAAACGTTAACGATTGCGGACAACGGGATTGGCATGAGCCGGGACGAAGTCATCACCAACCTGGGCACAATTGCCAAGTCAGGTACAGCCGACTTCCTGGCGAACCTGACAGGCGACCAGGCGAAGGACAGTCAGCTGATTGGCCAGTTCGGTGTGGGTTTTTACAGCGCCTTCATGGTGGCTGACCAGGTTGAGGTACGCACCCTGGCAGCCGGCGGTGATGAAGGAGTAGTCTGGCGCTCTGCGGGTGAAGACGACTACGAGCTTGAGACGGCAGAAGGCTTAAACCGTGGCACCCAGGTCATCCTGCATCTGCAGGACGATGCGCTAGAGTTTGCTGAAGATTTCCGTTTGCGCAGCGTCGTGCGCAAATATTCAGACCATATTGGCGTGCCGGTGCGGATGTTCAAACAGGAATTGCCGCCTGCGGCTGAAGAAGATGACGCGGACACAACCCAGGACGAGCAAGTGCCGGAGCTGGAGGCGGTGAATTCCGCGCAGGCCTTGTGGACGCGCTCACGCAGCGAAGTGGAGGAAGACGAATACAAAGAGTTTTATAAACACGTCTCGCATGACTTTGATGACCCGCTGACCTGGAGTCACAATCGGGTGGAAGGCAAACTGGAGTACACCAGTCTGCTCTATGTACCCAAGCGCGCACCGTTTGATCTATACAATCGCGACGTCCCCCGGGGCCTGAAACTTTATGTGCAGCGCGTTTTCATTATGGATGACGCGGAGCAGTTTCTGCCGTTGTACCTGCGTTTCATCAAGGGTGTGGTTGACTCCAACGACCTGCCGCTGAATGTTTCCCGTGAGATTCTGCAGCAGGATGACCGCGTAGACTCCATCCGCAACGCGCTGACCAAGCGCGTGCTGACCATGCTTGACACCATGGCGAAGAAAGAACCGGAACAGTACCAGGCTTTCTGGGACGAGTTCGGGGAAGTGCTAAAAGAGGGCGCGGGTGAAGACTTTGCCAATCGTGAAGCGCTGGCGAAATTGTTGCGCTTTGCCACCACTACTTCCAGCGCTACAGACAACAGCAACAAGGTGGTCAGTCTGGATACCTATCTGGAACGTAAGCAGGCAGATCAGGAGACCATCTACTATATCTGTGCAGAAACTTACGAGACTGCCGTCCGCAGTCCCCACCTGGAGGTTTTTAAAGAGCGCGGTGTAGAAGTGTTGCTCATGTTCGACCGCATCGATGAATGGCTGATGAGCATGCTGACTGAATACACCGGTGTAAAATTTGCTGATGTCATGCGCGGCGATGTCGAATTGCCCGGGGAAACTGCTGACAAAAGTGATGCTGAAGAGGATAGCGATGCTGACGAAGATGCAGATCATCCGCTGATCGAGCGTATTGAGAAAGTTATTGGCGAAAAAGTGGAAGCGGTGCGCACCTCTAAACGTTTAACTTCGTCACCAGCCTGCCTGGTGCTGTCCGAGCATGCCATGGGGGCGCAGATGCGGCGGATCATGGAGGCCAGCGGTCAGCAGATGCCGGAGAGCAAACCCTATTTTGAATTTAACCCGAATCATCCATTGCTGCAGCGGCTTGACGAGGAGCCGGATGAAGATCGTTTTGCCGAGTTGGTGGAAATTCTGTTTGATCAGGCCAGCCTGGCTGAAGGCAGTGCGCTGAATGACCCTGCCGGGTACGTGGATCGCATGAACCGCTTGTTACTGGATCTGCTGCAAAGCTGACCGTGACTGCCACTTCCATCGAGGCGCTGATAGAAACCATCAGCGCCCGATTCGACCAGGCCCCATTAACGTTTGGCCATGGCACCGACAATGCGTGGGATGAGGCGTTTGTACTGGTCCGGCACGTGACGGGCGTGCCGGATGACGCCGCTTACCTACCGCAGCAGGTCACCCCATCTCAGGTAGAAACCGCGTTGGCGTTATGTGCACAACGCATCGAACAACGTGTCCCGCTGGCCTATCTGTTGGGTCGTGCGGATTACATGGGGATGGAGTTTTGTGTCACCCGGGATGTACTGGTGCCACGCTCGCCAATCGGTTATCTGCTGGGTGGGGCGCTGGACAGCTGGCTGCCGCCGTCCGTAAACCGCGTTCTGGATTTATGCAGTGGCTCCGGGTGCCTTGGCATACTTGCCGCCCATCTGTTTCCCCAGGCTGCCGTGACCCTGGTAGAACTGGATAACGCCGCCCTGCAGGTTGCCCGTACCAACATTAAACAACACCAGTTGCAACACCGAGTGACGGCGTTGGCTGCGGACGTGACCGGCGCCTGGCCTATTCATAGCCAACTGCAGGACACCAGGTTTGATCTGGTCATCGCGAATCCCCCGTATGTTGATGCCGCGGATATGGCCAGTTTACCCCGGGAATATCAGGCAGAGCCCGTACTTGGCCTTGCCGCCGGCGGGGATGGGTTGGTGGTCATGCACGGGGTGCTGCAGTTGCTGCCGCATTGCCTGGCGCGAGATGGGGTACTGGTGGGTGAGGTGGGCGCCAGTGCGCCGGCGTTGCTTAGAGCTTACCCTAACCTACCTTTTATCTGGCCTGAACTCACTGCAGGCGGGGAGGGGGTTTTTGTACTTGAAGCCGGTGCGCTCTCTTCTCATACTGGCGCTGATGAATAAGGGTTGTAGGCAAAGTGGCAGGTAGAAGTGGCAGGTAGAAGTGGCAGGCAATAGTATTGGACAGGTGTTTACGGTCACCACTTTCGGTGAGAGCCATGGCTTGGCCCTGGGTGCCGTGGTGGATGGTTGTCCGCCTGGCATAACGCTGTCAGAAGCAGACCTGCAACCCGACCTCGACCGGCGTCGCCCCGGGCAATCCAAGTACACCACCCAACGGCGTGAAGCGGACGAGGTGAAGATTCTGTCTGGGGTTTTTGAAGGCCAGACGACGGGCACTTCAATTGGCCTTCTGGTCGAAAACACGGACCAGAAGAGCAAAGACTACACCAACATCAAAGATGTGTTTCGTCCGGCGCATGCAGACTATACGTTCGAGAAAAAGTACGGCATTCGTGATTATCGTGGCGGGGGCCGGTCCTCCGCGCGGGAAACCGTTATGCGCGTTGCCGCGGGCGCCATTGCCAAAAAGATTCTAAACACCGCCTGCGGTTTGCAGATACAGGGCTATCTGTCGGCTGTGGGTCCGATTCAGATTCAGCCGAAGGACTTGTCCATTGTGGAGAGCAATCCCTTCTTCTGCCCGGATGCGGATGCCATAGACGAGATTGCTGAGTTGATTGACGCACTGCGTCGGGAAGGCAATTCCATTGGTGCGGAAGTGACGGTCCGAGCATCCCACATGCCGGTTGGCCTGGGGGAGCCGGTGTTTAACAAACTGGATGCGGATCTGGCGGGTGCGCTGATGGGCATTAATGCGGTGAAAGCCGTACAGATCGGCGACGGGGTAGACGTGGTCGCGCAGCGCGGCACGGAGCATCGCGACGAGATGAATGCTGATGGTTTTCTCAGCAACCATGCGGGCGGTTTGCTGGGGGGGATATCTTCAGGGCAGGACCTGGTTTGCAGTATCTCGCTGAAACCCACCAGCAGCCTGACCACTCCGGGACGTTCCCAGGACCGCTTCGGCAATGAAGTGGAAGTGGTGACCAAGGGTCGCCACGATCCGTGTGTCGGTATACGTGCGGTGCCCATAGCAGAGGCTATGATTGCGATTGTACTGTGTGATCACTATTTAAGGCAGCGCGCCCAAAACGGTTAAGAGAACGGTTAAGAGAACGGTTAATAAAACGGCTAACAAAACGGTTAACAGAACGGCCCGATGCTCAGGCGTGCTGATCCAGCACCTCTACAAATGCCTGTGCGGCGTTTGACATGGCGCGTTGTGGGTTGGTGACACAACCCAGCGTGCGGGTCATTGCCGGGCAATCCACTTCCAGCAGATGCAGGTCGCCCAGCATACTGCGTGGTAACACGCTCCAGCCCAAACCGACGCTGACCAGCATGCCGATGGTTTCCAGGTAGTTCGTGGACATGGTGGGTTGCAGTGCAATGCCCGCTTCTGCAAATCGCTGAGAAACAATACGACCTGTATAAGTGTTCATCCCCGGTAACACGCAGGGCAGTTCGGCCAGTTCCTGCATCGTGTAGGCACCCTGCAGCTGACCGCTGCCCGTAAATACCAATGGATCCTGCCAGACCTCTGCATATTGCAGGTACGGGTCTCCGGCTGGGTTCAGCGTTACCACGGCCAGTTCAATTTCGCCCTGGCGGGCCATGCCGTGCGCAACTTCGGAATCTTCAAAGCTCAAATTCAGCTGCACGTCGGGGTAGGTGCTGGTAAATGCGCGCAATACCGGGGCCAGGCGATGCAGGCCAATATGGTGAGAGGTGGCCATACGCAGTTCACCGGTGACGGCGTCGGAAAGATTGCGTAATTGGCGTTCTGTATCCTGCAGCATGGCAAGCATTTGTTCTGCCTGACGCTGGAGAACTTCGCCGGCCTGTGTCAGGAACACGCGTTTGCCGACCCGGTCAAAAACCTGGACACCCAGCAGCTGTTCCAGCGCCTTGATGCGTTTGGTCACAGCAGGCTGCGTCACGTGCAGCTGATGGGACGCCTGGGAAAACGAGCCGCTTTCGGCGACGGCGAGAAAGG
>JBCCUW010000091.1:0-11137 GCA_039196385.1 Pseudomonadota bacterium | reverse complement strand
CGATGGTTCAAAGCCGTTGGCGCTGGACACATTCTGGTTCTTAGAAATGAACACGCGCTTACAGGTCGAACACCCGGTGACCGAAATGGTTACCGGGACAGATTTGGTCGAATGGCAATTGCGGGTTGCGAACGGCGAGAAATTGCCGGCCAAACAGAAAGATCTGCAAATGCTCGGACATGCGATCGAAGCGCGAATTTGCGCCGAAGATCCCGTCGATGGATTTCGTCCGGGCGCGGGCTTGATCGACGCGTTGAGCACTTGAAGAAACAACCCCCGGAAAAAACTCCCGGGCTCTAAATTTTAACCCTTCCAAGTCGTCAAGGTTCGAAGGAATATATTCATAGCCCAAAATATGTTCTTGAATGTATACCATTACTTGGAATAGGACTGGACGCTCTTTCAGCATCATAAATTCCACGTCGGCGTATAGCGGCGCATGATTGGTTTCGTACGCCGCCATGAAAGCATCCACATACGCTTTGTTGTGTGATACATAACGTCCGCCGGGATACTTTTTAAAATAAGCGATCACATCATTCCGATGAAGCAGAAGTTGTTCTTCGGTTAGTTCCAGCGTCTCGGCGATATACTGCGTCAGCTCCTGCAGGATCGTTTGATAGTCATAAAGCGAATAACCGTTGTCGTTAGGAACATAGTTGGCATTATTATCCACCCATACAGCACAGAGGCCATCACTAACCGGTTGCAAACTCATACGCACTGCATCCTTGAACTCATCGACCTGATAGCGACACGATTGAAACTCATTGTCTGCCGCACCCGGATTCCAATACTTGATCTTCACCGTTATCGTCTGCCCCTCGCCAACCAGACCGTCTAAGTCCCGGTGATATGCCATTCCACGGTTTTTCGCGATACCGGTCACAGGCACTCGGTGCAGCAATTGCGCCTGACTACCTGGCCCGTCCAAAAACTCGATCTCCATGCGATCGATCTCTTGACCAGACGTGTTGCAAAAGTTCAGCACAAACGGCTCGTCGTTGTTTTCCGGCGCAATACTGCACACATCGCGCTGCATTTCTAACAAGCCACCTTCGACTTGGATCGATTCTTCAGGAAAATACGTGGTAAGTAGAAAATCCATCTGATCAAGCATGCGATAGCCATAACCATCAAGCTGCAGCGCACGTGCCACCGCCTCATACTCGTCTTTCCGTTGGCTCGAGCCTGTCATGGAGAACACGCCAGCGCTAACAGCGCCATCAAACCACTGATCAAACGTGAGTGCGTTGTATGGCACGATGTTTCGGTAGTTGTTGAGTTGCCGAAGTGCTGCAGCGAGTTTCTCCAGCTCCGCCTGATCTCCTTCCGTTTCGATCACCGAGACTGCTGCACTATAAGCTGCTATTTGCTCACTGGTCGGTTGGATCCCCCAGAAATGCAGGATCGGGAGGACGGCAGGCCCACCCACCTCCATGGCCCGATCAATAAACGCCTCCACCGTTACACGCCGATAAGCACCCTCATCGTTAACCGGGCGTGAGAAGTGCGAATGAATTTCGCCCAAGGCTTCCCAGCCCAACAGCTCAATCAGATCAATAAACTTGGCATGCCCGCGCTGCTGGTATTTCTTCTGCGCCCCCGACATAGGTTCGTTTTCAACAAATTCGCTCGAAATCATCCAGTCCATGGCGGCACCGTTCATGTCCAAGCGTGTACGAAAGGAATATTTAAACGCTTCCTCGAGATCCGGCTCAATACTGTATATCGCCGCCACCGCTACCATGTGAACATTGGATTCGACTTCTCCGGGTAACGTGGGTATTCCCGAACCATGTCCATACTCATGCCAATGCACAGCCGGGTAATAGATTTTTGCCGCTTCACGAATATTGGTGGGGGCATCAGTCTGGTGCCGTGAGGCAATCGCACTGTGGCCACGTGAAAGCACGTAGGGATAAGTGATGCAGGTACCACACGGTGCCCGCGCATCCACAATGAGTGATTGAGCCACCACAGGCGGCCATTTGTGGCCGGTAAACTTCGACAATTGCAACCAGATGCCATCCCAGACATCCATCACATCCTGGGGATCTGCCGCCCAGCCACATGTGCCGCTGTAGGGTCCATCAATGCAATGAGCATCATTACCAGCTGAGCTGTAGACCCACTCGCAGTCTTCACACACCAAGGATTGACCTGGATGATACCCCACCGCTAGAGATACCGGCGCCGTGAATGAGAAACCCTCCGACTCAAAGTCCATCCAAAGCACGTTGTAGTTATCTAACATCTGGCGCCACTCATCATCCGTGGTCGGTGATTCACCCAACGTTGTATAGAACGGTGCCTTGACTACCCCACTTAGCCTCAGCTCAACAGAGCCACCCGCAGCATCAGGCGGCACAAACACATTCACGGAGCCCCCAAAGGGATTTGCTACCTGTATGCACTCAGCTTCAAGGTAGAATGAGTTTGCCACGCGGGGAAAGCGGTTGTTGTTCAGCTTCCACCTGGGTAAATCAAAGCTGTGGGCCCCAACAAATATCTCAAGGTCGAGGTCTGTAATCTCTGAAACTCGATCACTATCGGCAATACACACCTCAACAATCTCGCCAGGTGGCACCCAGTAGCCCGTAGGACGACGCTGCTTCACGCGATATCCTTTTTTACGCTCTCGCGGGGAATCCGCGTTAATGGTTACTACAACATCCTCTAGCCGAGGAGCACCCGGACGCACCGGTCCCGGAAACTGATTGTGTGCTTCGAACACGACACCTTCGACATCGTCCAACCCCCCTGGCACAAAATAGAAATCCATTAACGCCTGGAGGATGATCCACAATGCACGGCCATCGGGCTCGCCGCCCATAAATGTTTGCCCTAAATCAGAACCGTACACTGCACGTCTGCTCTCCGCATAGGCGCTTCGCAACGCGTCCACATGCCCACGATTCTGCAGATACCGCCCGGTTGGATACAAACTGAAATACTCATGCACCACGAGCAACGCTCGTTCAAGCTCGTCGGATGTAGTAAGCGGGGTTTCCAGATTGAGATTATCGGTGAATGTCTGTAGTGCGGCTTGATATTCGGAGTCGGGCATGGGCTCCCACGCGTTGTGCATTTTGACCTGATCAATGAAGATGGTCATATCGTGCAGCTCCGGGTTGTTAGCAACGCTGTTGTTGCCCTGCTCCCACCCAAACAGCACGTCTGCGGAACTCATACGACCACGCATCTGCTCATGGTCAAAACCTGGGAAGTAGCGGCTGATGTACACCGGATAATCATTTGCATAGATCGCTGCTTGCTGGCGATCAAAGTCGATCCGTAATCGCAGATCAACCCACTCATCCACTTGCGCCGATGCTATCGTGGCCCAAGTTGGTTTCTCGCCAAGGTAACCATCCGATATTTTCATCTTGACCGCGAATCCACCACCATAGCCGAACTCTGGATGCATACCTCTGCCAGCCTGCTCGAGTTTTATTTCTATCCCTCCACCGCGGGTTTCAAAATGCAGCAGATGCTTTACAGCCTCGCCCGGCTCATGGGGCTCATCCTCGACCTGAAGATGATACGCATCCCCTAGATCTGTCACCTTAAAGCGCACACTCAGGTCAAAGTAGTCATTCTCCAGCAGAGCCGTGGTCACCGCTCGCGGCAACGCAAAACCTTCGCTGGGGGCAAGGACGATACCCTGTCCGGCGCCACCATCACCCGACGCTTCAAAATTGGGGTTAGATGCGGTGTCGCCAAATTCGAGATACGTTGGCTCCTCCCAACCCTGGCCTGATGCGTCGGCTAACGACCCATCCAAACCGAGATCCACGATTGGGTCCACGCCAGCACTTACAGGTAACGCAGCACACAGCCACAACAGGGCGGCTAAAAAACAGAACGGTCGGGAAGGCAAGAAAGGCACAGCAGCAGACTCCGACAAATAGCGTGACGGAAGAGTTTCACGTCTAACTGAACAAAAGTGTCAACGGATATACAACGCCATCGCACAAACACTGGGTTCCGCGCCCCTGGTTGAAGACCGTGGAGGGGCGCTTCGAGGTTAAATCTGGTATTTGGGAGACGTGCGCCGCCGAGCAGAGGTGGCACCATTGGCGCAGGATTGCTTGCCCCGAAGGCAGTTGGATCAAACTGCCAACCAACCAGCTGATTCTCGGCCGTCGCAACCGGTGGCATGTGCGGCATACTTTCCTGCAGTATGGTCAAAGCCTGTACTTCTTGCTCGCATTTGATTCGCTCCGTTTCTGCCACGACAACATGATGTCGTTCAACGGGTCAATCGGAAATGCGGGCAGCCTTGGGAATATGGCCGAGACCTGGTTTCCGAGAATTCCCTTCTGATCTTCGGTTCGAATGTTTACGGGACAGGCAACTCGCTGGTATGGATCATCAGCACTAACGCTCTGGTCAGCCAGATATCGCGCCACAGCCTCCGTGACCGCGACCAACACAAACCTGGGCCTCTCGACCCGGGCAGCGATTGTTTGGGGGGCGACTATCCTAGGGATGGAAAGAGGGGTAAAGGAATTTAGTGGTCGCTTCTGAAGGTGTTACAGCCTGCTAAGTGATACAAGTAGAGAATTGGTCGGGACGGCAGGATTTGAACCTGCGACCACTTGACCCCCAGTCAAGTGCGCTACCAGACTGCGCTACGCCCCGAATCTGATAAACCTTCATTCACTCAGCAAGACTCTCCATGCCTGCGCTGATCCTCGGGGCTTGCACGCCCCTCGGGCTACGGCACCGGTCGCGTATACGCGCCCGTGCTACGCCCCGAAACGGACGCGCATCATACCACCGCTCGGCAGATGAGCAAGCGAACGACCCCTGTATACCTGGCAGCCGCCACAGCCCACCTACCCCGCAGCCACCTCTTCCCTCGGCCCCTGAAACATCACATCAAAATAAATAGGCAACAGGTACTTCACATAAAACGCCGTGACCAGATAACGACCCGTATCAAATTCATATTGATCCACCGTTTCCACGCGATCATCCTTGGCCTTCCAACGCTGCACTTTGTCCCACATTTCCAGGATGTGTTCGCGCGATTTGCCATGCAGACCCAGGTGGTCCATACCCGGTGACTGCAGGTGTTTCTCCGCATCCACCACCAGCAGAAACTGGTCCTGATTGTCTCCCGCGTCGACCAGATAACCGCCCAGACTGCGCCAGCGCTTGCCACTCCAGCCGAATACATCACCGTAAAACGCTTCAAAATCGCCAATCCACTCGTCGGTCAAGGTGCCTTTCGGAATGGTCAGCTCCATGTGGTTAAACCGCAGATCCATCGTTTTTCTCCCTGAATGCCCTCCAAAACGGTCCACCATTATATCGGCTACCTGCCCGGGCGGAAGAACGCGGATAAGGCGTCTACACTGATTATTAGCGCAAAAGGATTTGTTGATGAAGTTCAGTGAAGAAAACCAGGTCAAGCTGTACCGCTTGTTCGGCGTGGTCGGATTTCCGTCCATTATTTATGACTATTTCACGTTTGCCAAAGACAGCGGCGAACAATTTCTGCTCCTGTCCATTACGTTTTGCGCTTACGTGGGATGTGCGCTCCTGTTTATCCTGCTCAGTTACACCAGTCGCTGGTTTTACCACCGGATGGGCCTCTTCAGCCTGACCTGTGCCTTTCTGATCGCTCTACATTACGCCGTGCGAATCAACGCCGGCGAGTTGCAGAGTCAGTTTGTCAACGAAGCGTACCTGCTGGTTGTGGTCGTCATGTTCCTATATCCAAAAACTTGGATGACCCTCAGTTGGGGCCTGGGCTTTATTGCCATCATGGCTACGTCCGCCTTCCTGGTAGAACAACCCCAAATGGCCCCGCTCAGCTTCTTGATCACGCTGGCGGTGTGTACGTTATTATCCATGCTTCTAAAGCTGTACATGACCCGTACTGCCGAAGAGCGTGCGCACAGTGAAGCGCTTTTTGCCACATTGTTTGACCAATCATCGGATGCACTGGTGTACGGCAATATGTCAGACGGCTCGGTGGCGCGGATCAATCAGCGCACGCTGAACCTGTTCGAAACTGCCAACGCTGAACAGGCCGCCGCGTTGATCCAACAGAATTTCAATAACGCGCACGCTGAGGAAGATGGCCTGGAGCTCATCAACGCGGGGCTGGCCAAAGGTACCTTCGAAGAAAATCTGGTCTTTCAAACCGCCGCAGGCAACAACTTCTTTGGGCGGCTCTCCATGAAACGCATGGGTCTTGACCAGGGTGGCGTGCTGGTGCGGGTGGCCGACATCAGCGACCTACACGCGAAACAGCTCGAATTGGAACAAGCGCGTGACCTTGCCCAGGCCACATTTGAGCAATCCGCAGATGCGCTGCTCTACTCGGACATCCGCAAGTCTGAAATTCAAGCCGCCAATTCCCGCGCACAAGAGCTGTTAGGCACCGACGATCTACAGACGATGTACAACGTTCTCCGGCGGGCGCTGCACGACGCCATGCCGGACGTCGACCGGCATACCATTCGCGAGGTGGTCACCGGCCAGTCCAACTGGGAAACCAACGTCGAAGTGCACGCCGCGGACGGCCGCACGTTTTTCGGCAGTATTGCCGTGGCCAAGCTCAGCGCGGTGCAGGATGAACTGGTGCTCATTCGAGTCAGCGACATCAGCGCCATGCACGAAGAGCAGTTGAATCTGGAGCGCGCAAAAGAAGCTGCGGTAGAAGCCACAGAAATTCGCAGTCGGTTTCTGGCGAATATGAGTCACGAAATTCGCACCCCCATGAACGGCGTGATCGGCATGACGTCATTGTTACTGAACACCGAACTCGATGATGAACAACAAAGCTATGTGGATACCGTACGCTCCAGTGGTGAGTCGCTGCTTACCATCATCAACGAAATCCTGGACTTCTCAAAAATTGAAGCCGGCCAGATCGAACTGGAAAGCCAGATGTTCAATCTCGAGCAGTGCCTGGCAGAAGCGCTGGATGTCATTTCTCCACTGGCGGCTGAGAAAAATCTTGAAGTTATCCTCGATCTGCCGACCGAAGTCAGCGCGGTCGTCAGAGGTGACGTACAGCGGTTGCGTCAGGTTATAGTTAATTTGTTATCGAACGCGGTGAAGTTCACGGAATCCGGGGAGATTCTACTGCGCTGCAGCAAACAGGTGCGCACAGACTCGGCCACAGGCTGCACACTGACCTTTGACGTCACAGACACCGGTATCGGCATACCGAATCACAAGATAGACCAGTTGTTCGACGCGTTCACTCAGGCTGACGTGTCGACCACCCGCCGCTTTGGCGGCACAGGACTCGGGCTCTCTATCTCCAGGTCACTCATTGAACTGATGGGTGGACACATCTCCGTGGTCAGCGAGGTTGACGTCGGTTCCACGTTTACCTTCCAGATTCCCGTGGAACTGATCGAGCCGGAACAGCTGCCCAGCCTCGATGATCTGCAGGGGCAGAAGATATTCGCGGTGGACGACAACCAGACCAATCGCGAAGTGCTGGCGGGACTCCTTTCCTGCTGGTCGCTGGACTATCAGATGTTCGCCAGCGCCGCAGAAGTGCTGGAGGCCGCACAACAGCAGCAACCCGCCCTGCTGATCACCGACATGGCCATGCCGGATGTGGATGGCGCTCAGCTTGTGCAGACTCTGTACGAAGTCACGGGGCAAAAAATACCCAGCGTCCTGCTCACCTCTCTGGACCAGGGTGACGTGGATTGGTCTGCGTTTAATGCCGTACTGCGCAAGCCCGTCCGGCCCAGCGAACTGTGTTACGCCATCCGTGCCGCGTGCGGTAACCATCAACACCGCGGTGAATTACCCAGCCCGGCACACACCATGCCCAGCCTGGCACAACAAACCATTCTGCTGGCCGAAGACAATCTGGTGAATCAGAAAGTGGCCAAACGCATGTTGGCCAAACTCAATCTGCATGCAGACGTGGCCAACGACGGCCAGGAGGCCATCGATCTTGTGCGCAATGGCAGTTACTCCGTGATTCTCATGGATGTACAGATGCCGCGGGTAGATGGGCTGGAAGCGACCCGGGCAATTCGCCAGATGGATCTGGCGCAACCCCACGTCATTGCCCTCACGGCCAATGCCCGCTCCGAGGACAAAGCCGCCTGCCTGGAAGCGGGCATGGATGACTTCCTCAGTAAGCCTGTACGTATCGAAGATCTGGCCAACGTCCTTAAACAAATCCCCACCGCACAGGGCACACCGGCCACCGGACCGGGTTAACATCTGCCCCCGCCGGCATGCGGGAAAAGACATGCGTTGTGCACTGGGTCGCGTATACTGCGCAAAAAAACATCAGCAGTATCCCCCGTCGATGCAATTGAAGTTCGTTTTTCCCGTGGTTCTGACCTGCCTGTTACTCAGCGCGGCGGTTCACGCTGCCCGGCCAGTCTCTATTGCCGTGGTGATCAACCCGTCGGAACAGCAGAGCCAGAATCTGCAGGAGCTGTTCATTGAGGAAACCCTGGCCCTCCTGGAAGGTGAGTTCGAGCCGGAGTTTGATCTTATCCGCGCAGACTGGTCTGTGGAGGCCAGCAACGCAGCCCTCGACACGGTCTACAACAATCCTAAATATGACATCGTGCTGGTCACGGGCTTCCTGACCAACCAACTGGCCATCCAGCGCAATGAATTTCCAAAACCCACTTTTTTGCCACTGGTCATTACGCCGGGCCTGCTGGGCGCACCGGTGGCCGGTGATAGCAGCGGTAAACACAATCTGAACTACCTGGTCGACACCATTCCTCTGCGCGAAGACGTCTTGGCTCTGCGCCGCCTGGTGCCGTTTACGCGGGTTGTGCTGCTCACAGATCAGGCGATGCTCGACGCGCTGGCGGCCAGCGCACCGGCTTTCGTGCGTCAGGAAGTGCCGGACGCACGCATATCCCTGGTTGGCCACAACGGTGTAGATGAGTCTTTTGTTGCAGCAATCCCCGACAGCACCGAAGCCATTTTGATCGGCGGCTTACCCAGACTCGACAACGCGCAGCTGAGCCGCCTGCTCACCGAGTTTGCGCAGCGGGGTATCCCGGCTTTTGCCATCAACCAGGCGGAAGTAGAACTGGGCGCGCTGGCCTCGCACGGGATCGAAACCGACAATAAACGCATCGCGCGTCGCACCGCGCTGAATATCCAGGCGGTACTGCTGGGCGAAGACGCAGCTGAACAGAAGATTTATTACGATGGCAAGCGCGCCCTCACCATCAATATGCAAACGGCGCAGTTGCTTGACATCTCGCCCCGTTTCGACGTGCTCAGCGAAGCCCGCCTGATCAATCTGCCCCCAGCAGAAGGTCCACTACTGGATCTGATCACGGTGGCGAATCTGGCTCTGCAGCAAAACCTGGACCTGCGGGTGGCCGGCTTTGATGTGGATATCGGCGCCCAGGATGTGCGCTCCAGCAGAGCCAATCTACTCCCCCAACTCAGTGTCAGCGCCAATGCCCTGTCCCGTGACGACAGCACCACCAGTGTGCAGTCGGGCGGCTTGCCGGAACGCAGTGACGACGCAGCGTTAAGCTTAAGCCAAACGCTCTACTCAGACCCGGTAGCGTCAGCTTACCGCCAGCAGCGTTTTTTGCAGGAGGGTCGCGAAGCAGACTTGCACACGGCGCGCCTGGACGCAGTGCTGGATGCCACACTGGCTTATCTAGATGCTTTACGCGCGGATATTCAACTGCAGATCCAACAGGACAATCTGAACCTCAGCCAATCAAACCTGGAACTGGCGCAAAACCGGGTGGAAGCCGGTTCTGCCAGCAATGCCGACGTGTTCCGCTGGCAAAGCAACGTGGCCACCGCCCGGGCTGAACTCCTCGCCGCCCAGGCCAGCCAACAACAAAGCCGAGAGGCGTTGAACCGTTTGTTGAATCGACCGGTAGACGCGCCCTTCCAACTAATACCTGCGCGCACCGCCACCCCTTTTCTCATGGGAGAAGACGAATTTAACGAATTGGTCGACAACCCGCGCCGCTTTCGTCGCCTCGCCGATTTCAGCGTGCTGGAGGGGCTGCGCGTCGCCCCGGAATTGCAGGTGCTGCAGGCGCAGATTAACGCAGCTGAACGGGACTACCGATCCAAACAACGGGCCTTATGGCTGCCGGACTTCACCCTGCAGGCACAATACTCTGACAATCTCAATCAGTCTGGCGTGAGCGCCGGTGGCCCTACTGAAAACGAGTCCGACTGGAACGTTAATCTCAGCGCCAGTCTGCCACTGTTTACCGGCGGTGCACTGCGCGCAGAACGCTCCCGCGCCAGATTACTGGTGCAGCAATTGAACATCCAACACCAGGCCACCCGCGAACGCATCGAGCAGAACATCCGCGCCAACCTGCATGCCACCCAGGCCAGTTACGCCAATATTGAACTGTCACGAATCAGCGCAGAAGCAGCGCGCAACAACCTCGACCTGGTTGCTGATGCTTACCGTCTGGGTACCGTCAGTATTGTTGATCTGCTCGACGCGCAAAACCAGACTCTGCAGGCTGAACTGAGCGCCAACAACGCGGTGCATAACTTTCTCATCGATGTCATGAACATGCAGCGCGCAACCGGGCACTTCGATTTCCTTGCCCCCACGACCGAACAACAGCAGCTCAATCAACGCATGCGTGACTACATCAACAACCCGACCACTGCGGAGGGCACCACCCCGTGATCAGACCCCTTACCCAGGCCTCCCGTTTTGTCCCAATAACCGTGCTGGTGGGTTTACTGGCTGCATGCGGAGGCGCTGAACAGAACGGTGCTACTGAAGTCCTGCGACCAGTGAAAATTTTTGAGGTCACCCAGAACAACCAGGCGCGCCAACGCACGTTTTCCGGGCTCAGCCAGTCCAGCCAGGAATCCCGCCTAAGCTTTAAGGTGGGCGGCACCATTATTGAACTACCAATACAGGTGGGGGACGCTTTGGAACCCGGTCAGCTTATCGCCCGCCTGGACGCCTCCAGTTATGAGCTGGAAGCAGAGCAGGCCCGCGCCAGCCTGGTGCAGGCCCAGGCGAATCAGCGCAACGCCGAGAGCAGCTATGAGCGGATTAAAAACCTGTACGAAAACTCCAACGCTTCTCTGAACGATCTGGACAACGCTCGCGCCGGGGCAGAATCTGCCGAAGCGGAGGTTAAGGCGGTGCAGAAGGCCCTGG
>JBCCUW010000090.1:0-11148 GCA_039196385.1 Pseudomonadota bacterium | reverse complement strand
GTACAGAAAAGCAAAGTTACGCGGTCGCGGCGGGGCCAGCGCCGGTCTCACGACGGCCTGAAGAAACCGACACTGTCCGTGGACGCAACAACCGGTGAAACGCATCGCCGTCACCATGTCACCGCAGATGGCTACTATCGCGGTAACCCCGTCATCGCCGACAAAGACTAGCGCGTGATTGGCGCAGTTTTTCCGGGTCAGGGTGCCCAAAGCGTAGGCATGCTGGCAGAGTTGGCCGAACAGCATCCGTCGATTATCGACAAGTTCAACGAAGCGTCTTCGCTGCTCGGATTCGATTTGTGGGCGATGGTGCAAGCCGGCCCCGCAGAAGACCTGTCGCAAACCGAAAACACCCAGCCGATCCTGCTCACGGCAAGCGCAGCCCTATGGGAAGTCTGGCGTCAACAGGGCCCGGCGCCTCAGTATGTGGCCGGTCACAGTCTCGGCGAATATTCCGCTTTAGTCTGCGCAGGCGCCATGTCGTTCGCCGATGGGGTGCAACTGGTGCGCAAACGCGGGCAGTTGATGGAAGCCGCGGTGCCCCGTGGCCAGGGCGCCATGGCAGCCGTCATGGGGTTGGATAACGATGCCATTCAAGCCTGTTGTGACGCCGTTGATGGTGTTGTCGAACCGGCGAATTTCAACGCGCCAGGACAAACTGTCATTGCCGGCGCAGCGGCGGCTGTGGAGGCAGCTGCTGAGCAGTGCAAGAGTGCTGGCGCCAAGCGCGCGGTCATGCTGGATGTCAGCGGTCCATTTCACTCTCCACTGATGGCGGCTGCTAAAGACGAGTTTGGTGAAGCGCTGCAGCAGGTCAGCGTGCGGATGCCTGATATTCCCATCGTGCAGAATGTGAATGCTGCTGTTGCAGATGATCTGGAGCAGCTTAAGATTAATCTTCTGGCCCAGATTGCCGCGCCGGTGCGCTGGTCAGATTCGGTCGACAGGATGGTTGCCCTTGGCGTCACTCAATTTGTTGAGTGTGGTCCTGGCAATGTACTGGCTGGCTTAATTCGACGTATTTCCAAACCGACCCCAACGGCGGGCACCGCAACACCTGAGGCCCTTGCCGCCGCGCAGTCGTTATAGGCTGGACAGCAACGGGATGGCGGAGCAGATTTAGGACATCGCATGAGTAAAAAAACAGCGCTTGTTTCGGGAGCATCCAGAGGCATCGGCGCGGGTATTGCTGCGCGCCTGGTGGAAGCGGGCTACTTTGTCGCGGGAACCGCAACGAGTGAGAGTGGCGCGCAGGCGATCTCTGCTTCGCTCGGGGCGAACGGGATTGGCCTGCAAATGAGCGTCAACAGTGAAGACTCGATTCAGGCTGCGCTGAAGCAACTCAGTGATGTGGCTGACGCACCAGTGGTACTGATTAATAACGCGGGCGTCACCAGAGACAATCTGTTACTGCGTATGCAAGCTTCCGAATGGGATGATGTTATTGACACAAACCTCAATGGCTTGTTTCGTCTTACCAAAGCTTGCCTGCGTGGCATGGTTAAGGCTCGTTGGGGACGTATCGTAAATGTTGGTTCGGTGGTTGCGCGGATGGGGAACCCCGGGCAAAGCAACTATGTGGCCAGCAAAGCTGCCATAGAGGGTTTCAGTCGCTCGCTGGCCATGGAGGTTGCCTCCCGCAACATTACGGTAAATACGGTGGCGCCCGGGTTTATCGACACCGATATGACCGATGAGCTAACAGAAGAGCAAAGCGAGGCAATGCTGCAGCGAATTCCGCTGGGCAGAGTGGGTACTGTTGGTGAGGTTGCAGAAGCCGTCGCTTATCTTGTTAGTGAGCAAGCCGGATATATCACTGGGCAGACGATTCACGTCAACGGCGGTCTATACGCTGCCTGATTGAAACAGGTGTACGCAAACACCCACACTGCAAAGATCCGGCCAAATTGCAAGCACAATCGATGGATCAATTTGCGGGTAGTCCCTTGCTTTGCCATTGTGGCCTCCTATAGAATGCGCTCGCCCTGCACCCAGGAACCTTATTGGGAGATTTCTTTAGCATGAGTAGTGTTGAAGACCGCGTTAAAAAATTGATTTGTGAGCAACTCGGCGTCAAAGAAGAAGAGGTCAAAGACGATGCGTCTTTTGTCGAAGATCTTGGTGCCGACTCGCTGGATACTGTGGAATTGGTGATGGCGCTTGAAGAGGAATTTGAAACAGAAATTCCTGATGAAGAAGCGGAAAAAATTACCACAGTGAAAGACGCGATTAGTTACGTACTGGCACACCAGTAGTTGGTATCTGCCTCGTTGTAACTCTCGTTGCAAAGAGGCACGATTCCTCAATTCTTGTACACTATCAGCGCTGCCGCTGAATCGTTGCCGTTTGCTTGCAGATGGGACAGTGGCTGCGTTGAAGGTATCGCAGCGCAGATCTTTAAGTGTATCTTGAGCTCGAAGTCCTGGATATCGTATGCCCGCGACGACACCTGATGCGCAGTCAGGCGACGCGATGTGGCAAGTTGCGGTCTTTGCTGTACCTGGCAAACTAATACCATGGGATTGTCTTATACGGTGATCAAATTGCAGATTACTTACGCATGAATTGGCATCCGTGTACTGATATCCGTGAATTAACTGGCGCGAAGCGATAGAGGGTATATGACTAGACGACGAGTTGTAGTAACCGGCATGGGAATGGTCTCGCCTATTGGCAATACCGTGGAAGCGTCCTGGGAGGCGGCACTCGCAGGTCAGAGTGGTGTGGCGATTAATGATCGCTTCGACACGGAAGACTACGGCGTCAAAATCTGCGCCACGGTGAAAGATTTTGATATCTCAGAATACATGTCGGTTAAAGAAGCTCGTCGCATCGATACCTTTATCCAACTTGGCATGGCGGCTGGTATCCAGGCGATCAATGACGCAGGTATCGACGAACAACCAGATAATCCCGAACGTATCGGAATTGCTATTGGCTCTGGTATCGGTGGCATCAACCTGATTGAAGAGACACACACAACCCTGCTGAACAGTGGTCCTCGCCGCGTTTCGCCCTTTTTCGTGCCCGGATCGGTCATCAATATGATCTCCGGCAACCTGTCCATACGGTATGGCTTCAAAGGACCAAATATTGCTGTGGTTACCGCGTGTACCACTGGTACGCACAATATTGGCTTTGGTGCCCGCATGATTCAGTACGGTGAAGCAGATGTCATGATCGTCGGCGGATCCGAATTTGCGACCACGCCGATCACGGTAGCTGCTTTCCACTCGATGAAAGCGCTGTCTACTCGTAACGAAGAACCGGAGCTGGCCAGCAGGCCCTGGGATGAGGGGCGTGATGGCTTTGTACTGGGTGATGGTGCTGGAGTGCTTGTTCTGGAAGAGTATGAGCGCGCCAAGGCGCGGGGGGCGAACATCTACGCTGAAGTTCAGGGCTTTGGCATGAGTGCAGATGCTTTTCATATCACCGGGCCGGCAGAGAACGGTGAGGGCGGGGCACTGGCTATGCGTAATGCGCTTCAGGATGCCCAGCTTAACCCCGAGCAGGTGGGCCACTTGAATGCACACGGCACATCAACACCGTTAGGTGATGTAGCCGAAACCCGCGGCATTAAGTCCGTGTTTGGCAACGATACGAAACTGGCGGTCAGCTCGACCAAATCCATGATTGGCCACCTGCTGGGTGCAGCCGGTTCGGTGGAAGCCATTTTTACGATCAAAGCCCTGCATGCGCAAAAAATCCCCCCGACCGTTAACCTACACGATCCCAGTCCGGAGTGTGATCTGGACTACGTGCCAAACGTTGCGCGAGATGCCAAGCTGACTTCAGCGGCGAGCAATTCATTCGGTTTCGGGGGCACTAACGGCACCCTAATATTCGGCACGATCTGAACCGGCATGTGCGTGAGTGAAGGCGCGCGACACACAGGCACTGAAGCATGATTCGGTGGCTGTTCAGCCTGCTCGTCTGCAGTCTATTGTTCGCTGCAGGGGCAGCAGGTTATTTCAAATACTGGCAGCAACAACCACTTAATCTGGGTCAGAGCGTGGTTCTCGAAGTCCATCCAGGCGATTCACTGACCAACGTGGTGGATGCTTTGCACCGAGTAATGCCGACACCCATCAGCAACCAGTCGCCTAGACTGTTTACTTTGTTGGCGTATCAACGCAACGCCGCTGGCAAGATCCAGGTTGGTGAGTATGAGCTTGCTCCAGGGATCACGCCTGTTGGCGTGCTGCAGCTGCTGGAAGAAGGTCGTGTGGTGCAGCACGAATTTCGCATTATTGAAGGTACCACGGTAAAGCAGTTGCTCCTGCAGCTGGCTGCAGAGTCCCGGCTCGGGCAGACGTTGCAGGCGGCTGATCAGACTGAGCTGGCGGCCGAACTGAACCTTGCTACGCCATACAGTGAGGGTCTGTTTTTTCCAGATACTTATCTATTCCGTAAGGGCTCCACCGATGCTGACCTGTTGCAGCGCGCCCATCAGGCACTGCAGGACCATCTACAGTCTGTCTGGGAAGGGCGGGCGTCAGCGATTGGCGTATCAGACCCTTACCAGGCGCTGATCCTGGCTTCTATCATCGAGAAGGAGAGTGCGCTGGTTGAGGATCAGCACACCATCAGCCAGGTGTTCCATAATCGGCTGAGTCGCGGCATGCGCCTGCAAACTGACCCTACCGTGATTTACGGTATCGGCGAGCGCTTTGACGGTAACCTGACCCGCCAGCATTTGCGTACGGACACACCTTACAATTCGTATACGCGGCATGGTTTACCACCAACACCCATTGCCTTGGTATCCAGGGCGGCTTTGGAAGCGGCGGTGCACCCGTCCCAAGGAGATTATCTGTATTTTGTGGCCCGTGGCGATGGCAGCAGTCAGTTTTCCCAGACGCTGGAAGAGCACAACGCGGCGGTGCGCCGTTTCCAATTGAAGACCCGCAGTTGAGCCGGTTGCAACAATGAATCGAGGGCAATTTATTACGCTTGAAGGATCTGAAGGCGCGGGCAAATCGACCAACGTCGCTGTGATCTGCGATTGTCTAAACGCGGCGGGCGTTGACTACCACCATACCCGTGAACCGGGCGGGACGCCGCTGGCGGAGTATTTGCGCGAAGCCTTGTTACAGGATTGGCAGGAGCCGGTGGATGGCCTGACTGAATTGTTTATTGTTTTTGCCGCCCGGCGTCAGCATATCCTGCAGGAAATTGAACCCCGGCTGGCCGCAGGGCAGTGGGTGGTGTGTGATCGTTTCACTGATGCCACGTATGCTTATCAGGGATCCGCTCGCGGTGTAGACCAGCAATACATTGCAACGTTGGAGCAGTGGGTGCAGGAGCAATTGCAACCGGACCTGACGATCTATCTGGACCTGGCGCCCCAGCAGGCGGAAACCCGGATTGCCGATCGACCCAAAGATCGCCTGGAAATGGAACAGCGCAGCTTTTTTGAGGCTGTCCGTCAAGGGTACCTGCAGCGCGCGCAAAGCCACACACGCATCCAGTTAGTGGACGCAGGGCGTCCGCTGGATCAGGTACAGCAAGCGGTTGCCGAGATCATACAGAAATTTCTGACAAGCACTCAAAATAGACAGGGTGCGGTCAATCAGCCGCGCGAAGAGTAGGCTGGTGTCTGCGAGCGTTCAGTATCCTTGGCATGAACCTGTGTTCAGGCAGATTCAGATGTTACGGGATCAACAGCAGCTACCCGCTGCGCTGGCGGTCACCTGTCCTGCAGGTTGGGGACTGCCCGCATTGATGGCCGACCTGGCGCTGGACTTGTTGGAAACTTCCAGCGCTCAGCCGATTACTGAACTTGCCCACCCGGATTTTCGCTGGCTTGAAGCAGACGGCCCAGAGATCAAAATAGACCAGGTGCGCCGTCTCGTTGAGTTTGCGGTGCAGACACCTCAGCTGGCGCCGCGCAAAGTAGCTGTTTTGCTGGATGCCCATCTGCTCAATCGCGCTGCGGCCAATGCACTGTTGAAGACCCTTGAGGAGCCGCCTCCGAACACCCACCTGCTGTTAGCGACAGGGCATTGGGGCAAAGTCATGCCAACCGTGCGCAGTCGTTGTCAGCGATACGCGGTACCCGCGGACGCAGCGCGTGCTGCGGACTGGCTCCAACAGCAGGGGGTGCAGGCCGGCACAATGGATCTGGCGTTAGCGGGTTTTGCCCCGTTGCAATTGCGTGATGAACTGGTGGAGGCAGGGCATGTGAGTTTTGCGGAGGGCCTGGATAAATGGCTGGCTGGGGTGCCGCGCAAGCCGTTACCCACGGCAGTGGATGAACTGCTCGCGGGTGACGTTGGGCAATTTCTCGCTCGCTGGTATCGCCGCTTGAGCCTGGCCCTGCAAGACAAAGATATAGACGGGTTAGCGCTTGATGCGCGTGGGGTGCATCAATTTGCTGATCTGCTATTGAATACGCGCAGGCAGATCGAAACACTGAATTCGGCGAATGACCGCCTGCTCTGTGAGGCCTTGCTGGTCGAGTGGGTACGACTTTGCCGACGGTAAGCTGAATGGTACTGAAAAAACAGACGGAAGTGGCGTATCATACTCGGGTGGGAACAGCGCAGCGTTTCGATGCGTGTCTACGCGTGTCTACATACTTCAAACGTACTTAAGACGAACGTAACGAACGAAAGACGAACTAAAACTGTGCGGTGCGTCACGTTTCTACTCAAACTGGGGCACGGCAAGCCCTGCTCAGCTCACCTAAACTAGGGGCTGCACAAAATCTTGTTCCGACAAGCGAAAAGGACGTTAATCAGCTATGTCAGCCAGTAAACGCGGTGTACGCAACGGTATTCTCTCCCTGGCGATCAAGGACAAGGCAGTTCTGTATGCGGCCTATATGCCGTTTGTTAAGAACGGCGGCTTGTTTATCCCCACCAAAAAAGAATACGAACTGGGTGATGAAGTTTTCATGCTCCTCAATCTGATGGACGAGGCCGAAAAAATCCCCGTCGCCGGTAAGGTGGTGTGGATCACGCCCAAGGGTGCACAAGGTAACCGAGCCGCCGGAATTGGCGTGCAGTTTAATGATCAGGATGATATTGCGCGCAGCAAAATTGAAACGTACCTCGCTGGCGCCCTGCAATCCGATCGACACACGCATACGATGTAACCCGTTGCTGGTTGATTCCCACTGCCATCTGAACTATCTGGACGACCCAAACGGTGCGCTGGCGCGCGCTCGCCAAGCACAGGTGAGCGGTTGTCTGTGTATTGGAGTTGAGCATAAGACCATACGTCAGGTGCTGGATTTTGCCGCCGCGCACAGAGACGTGTGGGCCAGTGTCGGCGAACACCCTGGTAGCTGTAGCGGCGACGCCAGCTGGGTAAGCGGATATCTGTCAGAACGCCGGGTGGTGGCAGTGGGAGAGATGGGGCTGGACTACCACTATGAAAAACAGGTGGATGCTCAGTCAGCACAGCGGCACACTTTTGCCCAGCAGATGGCGATGGCTGAACAGCATGATCTGCCGGTGATCATTCATACGCGGGACGCTATCGCTGACACGCTGTCCATCATGGCAGACTTCCCTTCGGTACGCGGCGTTCTGCACTGTTTTACCGAAACGCGACAGATGGCGGAACAGGCGGTGGCTATGGGCTATTACATCTCGATATCCGGAATTGTGACTTTTCGTAACGCGGACAACGTACGGGAAGTGGCGATGCACGTGCCCGCAGATCGCCTGTTGGTTGAAACTGATGCCCCCTGGTTAGCCCCGGTTCCACATCGAGGTCAGCAGAACGAACCCGGCTTTGTGCAACACACCGCCCAATACCTGGCAGAATTGCGCGGCGTAAGCTTCGCACAACTCGCCGAGCAGACCAGCGCAAATTTCTACCAGCTGTTTACGGCTGCAACGTGCGCTGAAAAAAGTCCAGAATCAGATTGAAGCGATGCTCTGCAACGTGGCGTTCCTGCAGGGCATGTTTTGCTCCTGGATAAGTCATCAGTTCAAATGCACTGCCCTGAGCCTGAAGGGCAGACATGATCATCGTGCTGTGGGTAAATAAAACGTTGTCATCCGCCATGCCGTGAATCAACAACAACGGAGCCTGTAACTTATCCAAGTGCGACAGTACGTTGGCCTGTTGGTATCCGTCCGGGTTGTCATTGGGCAAACCCATATAGCGCTCGGTGTAGTGAGTGTCATACAGCTGCCAATCGCATACGGGGGCAACCGCCACACCCGCACGGAAATGCTCAGGCGCCTGGCTTAAACCCATCAGGGTCATGTAACCGCCGTAACTGTGGCCAAACAGCCCCACCCGTTGTGGGTCCGCCCAATCGTATTGTTCTAACACCTGCAGCCCGCGTACCTGGTCGACCACCTCGATACTGCCCATATTGCGGTACAGGGGTGCTTCGAACAGGCGGCCACGATTTGTGGATCCCCGGTTATCCAGTTCCAGCACGGCAAATCCCTGTTGGGCGAACAGTTGGAGGAGCAGTGGGCTCCACTCGCGGCGGACCTTCTGTGCACCGGGTCCGCCGTAAACATAGACGATGGTGGCATGTTGCCCGTTGATCTGTGCCGGTGGCGTCAGACGATAGTGCAGTGTCTGTCCGTCAGCGGCTTCGATCTCACCAAACGATCCATGAACATGGTGTTTGACGTAGGGAGTGTAGGGGTGATCTTCAGTAAAGGACTGGCTGAACATCGCCATCGCCGGCCGTTTGCCTTGAAGGTCGCATAACGTCACCTGCAGCGGCGTCGTTTCATTGCTGTAGCGGTCTATGAAGTGCGTACAGGCCTGATTGAGGCTAATTTCGTGCCAACCGCTGGATTTGGTGATTTGTGTATAGCCGCTGCCATCCAGCGCAATTCTGTACAGATGATTTTCGGTTGCGGTCTGGTCCCAGCCTGTGGCGTATGCGGCGTCGTGTGTACAGCGGATCAGTTGATTGATGTGTGTCGGGCCGGACAGCGGTTGCGGCTTATCTTCTTGTAGAACCAGCACCTGGCGGGTGCCCTGGCTTTCGCTGCTGAGCACGACGCGCTGGTCATCCAGCACATGCAGGTCGTTAGTCAGATTGATCCAGGTTTGCGCTTGTTCATGGTAAAGTTGCCGCCACGCCTGGGTGGCTGGATTGTAGTGCCGGATATGCAGATGTTGTTGCAGACGGTCCTGGGTCTGGACGATAAATCCGTTGACGTCTGCCTGCACCCGCGCCAGATAAGCATCGTCTGCAGGGCTCCGCCAGATACAACGGTCCTGTCCACTCGGTATGTGGTACAGGTGTAGGGCGACGGCGGGATTGTCCTTGCCGGGATAGGGATAACGCTGGGCAACCGTATGTGCGTTGCCTGCGTCCACCTGCAGTCGATAACTCACCTCGACCGGCGCATCATCCACCTTGCAGTAAGCAAGGTACTGTTCGTCTTTACTCCACCAGTAGCCTTCGAACCGATGCATTTCTTCAGCGGCGAGAAAGTCGGCCAGTCCGTTTGTCAATGTATCTTGCGCATCGTGCGTTAACTGTTGTTCCGTCAGCGTGTCGAGATGTTCCAGATCGTCCGGAAGCGCCAGCAGGAACAACTCGCCACCACGCACGTAGGAGATGAAATTCCCTTGGGGGGAAAACTGCATGGCGCTCTGTCGCGTGGCCGGTGGGCAAAGTGCATGCCACTGACGTTCTACCGCAACGCCGGCTTCTGTTTCCCGCATGTCGCACAGATGGGCTTGACCATCCAAAGGGATCAACAGCCAGGGTTTTAGGGGGTGCCACTGGTACTGATTGATACCGTTGGTGAACTGCCTGCGTCTCTCGCGCTCGGCCTGCTCTTCAGCGCTGATCGCTGCCTCTTGGGGGTGTTCCGCGCTGATTTCCCGAGCGTCTACATAACACTCATGTGTGCCGTCCTTGAGCACGCGCCACAAATCCATGCGCTCGCCATCGTCCAATCCCCGAGCACGATAAGTAATGAAGTCCGCGTGCGGCGCAAAACGCAGATCTTCGGGCAGCTGGCCGTAGAGTGGAGGGTCGGCGAACAGCCTGGCAACAGTTAGTCGGCTCATCAGCTAGCGGTACTCACACGGGCAAACGCATCGCGGGTTAGATTTTCACACCCCTTTGCAAGTACCCGTACATTGTCCTCAATGCGAATGCCGCCGTAGGCAATCAGTGGGTCGACCACTGCCCAGTTGACGGGCGTGTCGCTCTGGCGCAGTGGCTCAAGCAACTGCGGCATGAAATACAGGCCAGGTTCAATGGTGAACACCTGATCGATTTCTATCGCTCGGGTGAAACGCAGGGCGGGATAGGCTTCAGGCGGTGGCGCTGGGGTGCCGGCTGAATCGGCCAGATGGCCGCCTGCATCATGTACCTGAAGACCCAGCAGATGTCCCAGCCCATGCGGACAGAAAGTACGAGTCAGTCCGCTGGTGTAAGCCGCGTCTGCGCCGCATTTGACGAGATGGTGTTCGGCCAGGATTGTGGCGAGTTGCTGGTGCATCCGGTCGTGCAGATCAGCGTAGGTATCACCCGGTCGAATCTGTTCGATGAGTTGCTGCTGGTGCGCCTCCATGGCCTTAATGAGCGTGGCGAACAGCGATTCTTGCTCGTCAGCGTGTGCATAGGTGCGGGTGATATCGCTGGCATATCCGCGCCTGCTGCCTCCGGCATCAATCAACAGACTGCGGCTGGGCTTTGCTGGCGTCCGATCCTGGTGCTGATAGTGCAGAATACCGGCATGCTCGTTAATGCCGACAATGTTGCCATAGGGTAACTCTTGTTCGTTTTGTGCCGATGCCAGCAGATACGCCATATGCACGGCGAACTCGCTGCCCCCTGCGGCAAATGCCTCAGCGGCGGCGAGATGGCCCCGTGCCCCGATATCACTTGCCTCACGCATCAGCATCAGTTCGTAACCGGTCTTGCGCGCCCGATGGAAATCTATGTAGTCCAGCAGGGCAGTGGGATTGATGACCTGGTGCTCGTTACGCCCGGCGTTGGTGTTACCCTCAACTGGCCCCACCTCAGCCAGCCGGGAGACCTGGTTACAGGCACTCTCGCAGGCCTTGAGCAGACGTTCTTGCGTGCTGAAGGTTTGTACGTCGATAACATCAGCGAGGTACTCGGGGTCTGGCGGAACGCTGTGCCAGTAGTCGGCAGGTCGTGGCAGGAACAGTTGCGGCTTGCGCCCGGGTATGAGCAGC